>URSX01000138.1 GCA_900550615.1 uncultured Eubacteriales bacterium | reverse complement strand
TCACCGCTGAGGAGCGCCTGCTGCGGGCTATCTTCGGCGAAAAGGCACGGGAAGTCCGCGACACCTCCTTGAAGGTGCCCCATGGCGAGAGCGGCATCATCGTAGATGCCAAGGTCTTCACCCGTGAAAACGGCGATGAGCTGGGGCCCGGCGTCAACGAAGTGGTGCGGGTATATATCGCCCAGCGCCGCAAGATCCAGGTGGGCGACAAGATGGCCGGCCGCCACGGCAACAAGGGCGTTGTTTCCCGGGTGCTGCCCCAGGAGGATATGCCCTTCCTGCCCGACGGCACGCCGCTGGACATCGTGCTGAACCCCCTGGGCGTTCCCTCCCGTATGAATATCGGTCAGGTGCTGGAGGTCCATCTGGGCTACGCTGCCAAGACGCTGGGCTGGAAGGTGGCTACCCCCATTTTCGACGGCGCCACCGATAAGGACATTCAGGCGGCTCTGGAGCAGGCCGGTCTTGACCCCGAGGGCAAGAGCTGGCTCTATGACGGCCGCACCGGCGAACGCTTTGACAATAAAGTCACCGTGGGCTATGTCTACTTCCTGAAGCTGCACCACCTGGTGGATGATAAGATCCACGCCCGCTCCACCGGCCCCTACTCTCTGGTTACTCAGCAGCCTTTGGGCGGCAAGGCCCAGTTCGGCGGCCAGCGCTTCGGCGAGATGGAAGTGTGGGCACTGGAGGCTTATGGCGCCAGCTACACCCTGCAGGAGATCCTCACCGTGAAGTCCGACGATGTTACCGGTCGTGTGCGTACCTATGAGGCCATCGTCAAGGGTCACAATGTGCCCACTCCCGGCGTGCCGGAGTCCTTCAAGGTGCTGGTGAAGGAGCTGCAGTCCTTGTGCCTGGATATCCAGGTGCTGGACGAGAACGGCAACCAGATCGAGCTGAAGGAGGACGAGGACGCCTTGGATACCTTCAACCTGGCCCGCATGGATGCCGACGATGACCGCCAGATGCGCTATGCCGACGAGGACGAGCTGGCGGACGCCGGCTACGGTGAGGTCGACGACGAGGAAGTGGACGCTTCCTACAGCGCCGCCGACGAGGAAGACGAGTATTAAGGAAGGGAGGAGCTTTTACAATGAGTTACGCAACATTTGATGCTATTAAAATCGGTATCGCTTCTCCGGAAATGATCCGTGAGTGGTCCTTCGGCGAGGTGAAAAAGCCGGAGACCATCAACTACCGCACGCTCAAGCCCGAGCGGGACGGCCTGTTCTGTGAGAAGATCTTCGGGCCCACCAAGGACTGGGAGTGCCACTGCGGCAAGTATAAGAAGATCCGCTTCAAGGGCAAGATCTGCGACCGCTGCGGCGTGGAGGTCACCCGGGCCAAGGTGCGTCGGGAGCGCATGGGCCACATTGAACTGGCCACTCCCGTCAGCCACATCTGGTATTTCAAGGGTATCCCCTCCCGCATGGGTCTGCTGCTGGACATCAGCCCCCGGATCCTGGAGAAGGTTCTGTATTTTGCCGCCTATATCGTTACCGATCCCGGCGAGACGCCTCTGGTGCGCAACCAGATCCTCTCTGAGAAGGAATACCGGGACATGCGCGAGAAGTACGAGGACGATTTCGATGCCGGCATGGGCGCCGAGGCTGTGAAAAAGCTGCTGCAGCAGGTGGATCTGGAGGCCCTGAGCCAGGAGCTCCACACGGAGCTGAAGACCGTTTCCGGCCAGAAGAAGGCCCGGATCGTCAAGCGCTTGGAGGTAGTGGACGCCTTCCGCCTGTCCGGCAACAAGCCGGAGTGGATGGTCATCGACGTGCTGCCCGTGATTCCTCCGGAGCTGCGCCCCATGGTGCAGCTGGACGGCGGCCGCTTTGCCACCTCCGACCTCAATGACCTGTATCGCCGGGTCATCAACCGCAACAACCGCCTAAAGCGCCTCATGGAGCTGAAGGCCCCGGACATCATCGTCCGCAACGAAAAGCGCATGCTCCAGGAGGCGGTGGACGCCCTTATTGACAACGGCCGCCGCGGCCGTCCCGTCACCGGCGCCAATAACCGCGCCCTCAAGTCCCTCAGCGATATGCTCAAGGGTAAGCAGGGCCGCTTCCGCCAGAACCTGCTGGGCAAGCGCGTGGACTACTCCGGCCGTTCCGTTA
>URSX01000137.1 GCA_900550615.1 uncultured Eubacteriales bacterium | reverse complement strand
TGCCGCCATGGGTGGCCTTCATACGTTTTTCGTGGTTGAGGATGGTCTTGCGGATGCGCAGATTCTCCGGCGTGACCTCCAGCAGCTCATCGTCCGCCAAAAACTCCAGGCACTGCTCCAGACTCATCTTCCGGGGCGGTACCAGACGAAGGGCATCGTCAGAGCCGGAGGCGCGGGTATTGGTCTGCTGCTTTTTCTTGCAGACGTTCACGGTGATGTCCTCCTGCTTGGGAGAAACACCCACCACCATGCCCTCGTACACCTTCACGCCCGGGCCGATAAAGAGCGTGCCTCGCTCCTGGGCGTTAAACAGGCCGTAGGTGATAGACTCACCGGTCTCAAAGGACACAAGGGAGCCGGTATTCCGGCGGTTCATCTCGCCCTTATAGGGGGCGTAGCTGTCAAAGACGCTGGCCATGATACCCTCACCCCGGGTATCGGTAAGGAACTCGTTGCGATAGCCGAACAGCCCCCTGGCAGGCACCAGGAATTCCACCTTCATACGGCTGCCCACGGGAGTCATCTCCAGCAGGTCGCCCTTCCGGGCGCCGATCTTCTCGATGACCGCGCCCACAGATTCGCTGGGCACGTCCACCACCAGGCGCTCGATGGGCTCGCACTTCTTGCCGTCGATGGTCTCATACAGCACCCGGGGAGGCGAGACCTGGAACTCATACCCCTCCCGGCGCATGGTCTCAATGAGGATGGACAGGCTCATTTCGCCCCGGCCCGCCACATTAAAGGCGTCCATAGCCCCGGGAATTTCGGAGACACGCAGGGACACGTCCTGCAGCGTCTCCCGGAACAGCCGCTCCCGCAGCTGGCGGGAGGTGACGAACTTCCCCTCCCGGCCCGCAAAGGGGGAATCGTTGATGGAGAAGGTCATCTCCATGGTGGGGGCAGAAATCTTCACAAAGGGCAGTGGCTCCACCACATTGGGGTCGCAGATGGTGTCGCCGATGGTGATATCGCCGATGCCGCTGAGGGCGATGATATTGCCCGCAGTAGACTCGGTGACAGGCTTCTTCCCCAGGCCCTCGAACTCGTACAGGCTCACGGCCTTGGCCTTCTTGGCCGGGGCATCGGGGTCGTGATAGTTGCACACGGCAATCTCCTGGTTCTGCTTCAAAGTGCCCCGCTCAATGCGTCCGATGGCGATACGGCCCACGAACTCGTTATAATCAATAGCGGACACCAGCATCTGAAACGGCTCGTCCACATTGGCCTCCGGGGCGGGGATGTACTCCAGAATGGTGTCAAACAGCGGCTTGAGATCCGTGCCGGGCACGTCGGGGGAATAGGACGCGATGCCTTGGCGGGCAGAGCAGAACAGCATGGGGGAATCCAACTGCTCCTCCGTGGCGTCCAGATCCAGCAGCAGCTCCAGCACCTCGTCCACCACCTCGTGAATGCGCTGGTCAGGCCGGTCGATCTTGTTCACCACCACGATGACCCGGTGGCCCAGCTCCAGAGCGCGGCTGAGCACAAAGCGGGTCTGGGGCATGGGGCCCTCGGCGGCGTCTACCAGCAGGATAACGCCGTTGACCATCTTCAAAATACGCTCTACCTCGCCGCCGAAATCGGCGTGGCCCGGGGTGTCTACAATATTGATTTTTGTATCGCCGTAGCGAATGGCGGTGTTCTTGGCCAGGATGGTGATGCCCCGCTCCCGCTCCAGGTCGTTGGAGTCCATGACCCGGTCCACGGTCTCCTGGTTCTCCCGGTATACGCCGCCCTGCTTGAGCATTTCGTCCACCAGGGTGGTCTTGCCGTGGTCAACGTGGGCAATAATGGCAACATTTCTCAGTTTTTCGTTCTGCAATGGTAAAAGCCCCTTTCTCATGGCTGGATTCTGTATTTTGCGCTTTTCTGCACTAACCTTTGTATTATAGGCTCTCAAAGTGAAGATTGCAAGGGTTTTTCAGTATTTTTCGCCGCATCCATTGACATTTTCCCTCCCGGCGTGTAAAATAGCCCATGTAAAATGTCTCAGTAGCTCAGCTGGATAGAGCACACGCCTCCTAAGCGGCAGATTGTTCGATTCCTTCGAGCAGTAAAAATTGCATAAATCTTAAAAATGTCTCAGTAGCTCAGCTGGATAGAGCACACGCCTCCTAAGCGTGGGGTCGGAGG
>URSX01000136.1 GCA_900550615.1 uncultured Eubacteriales bacterium | reverse complement strand
TTTTTGCGAATAAGCTGCCCGGCGCGGAGGTTTTCCCCCGCCGGTCTTTAACAAAACGAGGGAGATTTTTGCTATGGCTGCCTACACAGAAATTTTGCGGGGGCTGCGAGAGGACAGCGACTTGACCCAGGCGCAGGCGGCGGCGCTGGGGACCACCCAGCAGGTCTATGCCCGGTATGAAAAGGGCGTAAACGAGCTGCCGCTGCGGCATTTGCGGGCGCTGTGCCTGCTGTATGGAGTCAGCGCGGACTACATTTTGGACCTGCCGGAGGGGCTGAAGCGCCCTCGTTAAAAATTTTGGCACACCCCACAAAAATATTTCAGATTTTTATAAAAATAAGAGAAAATCCCCTTGACAAAAAGGGGATTTTCCTATATCATAATCAAGTACGCGTGCCATGGGTGCTGCACACCCGGGAGCGTTTACAAATGCGATGAACCGGGAGATTGCTCCGCAAGGAGGTAACTTTCGGGGAGTATGTCCGAGAATCGGGCGGCTGAGAAGAACCTCTACGCCAGCGTAGATCGCTGTGCCAGAGTGACACCGGCCGGAGTTTGCGCCGGTGTTTCTTATGAGCTGGAATGATACGCACGGATGAGCGTATAGAAAATTCTTCTCGCCGTACGGGAAGCGGTCCTCGCAGAACAAAAACCGTACGAAAAAATGGAGGAACAAACCAAATGGCAAAAGAAATGATTCGCATTCGCCTGAAGGCCTATGACCACCAGGTCATCGACCAGTCCGCAGAGAAGATCGTGGAGACTGCCAAGCGCAACGGCGCCACTGTGTCCGGCCCCATCCCTCTGCCCACCAAGAAGGAGATCGTCACCATCCTGCGCGCTACCCACAAGTATAAGGACAGCCGTGAGCAGTTCGAGCGCCGCACCCACAAGAGACTGATCGACATCACCAATTCCAACCCCAAGACCGTGGAGGCCCTGATGGCTCTGGATCTGCCGGCCGGTGTGGAAATCGAGATCAAGCTGTAATTATACCTTATATAATATAGCCCATCTCAACCCTGTCCCCGCGCCGGAGGGCGCAACCCTATCAACATTGCTTGCAAGACCATCGTCCGCCGACTTGCGTGAGGCGGACGGGGTTAAGTCGGCAGAGCAAGCGGCCTGTACCCAATGCAGACTGAACTATGCCGACCAATAACCTTTAAGGAGGATCATACATGAAAGCAATCATCGGCAAGAAAGTTGGCATGTCTCAGATCTTCGACGAAAACGGCAAGGTCATTCCCGTCACCGTCATCGAGGCGGGTCCCTGCACCGTCGTCCAGAAGAAGACTTCCGAGAAGGAAGGCTATGAGTCTGTCCAGCTGGGCTTTGAGGATGTTCCCGAGCGGAAGCTGACCAAGCCCGAAATGGGCCACCTGAACAAGGCTGGCGTGGCCCCCAAGAAGTACCTGCGCGAGTTCAACCTGGAGGACGCCGCCGAGCTGAACATCGGTGACATCGTCAAGGCCGACACCTTCAAAGAGGGCGACTTCGTTGACGTCACCGGCACCAGCAAGGGCCACGGCTACCAGGGCCCCATCAAGCGCCACGGCGCACAGCGCACCCCCATGAGCCACGGCGGCGGCCCTGTCCATCGTCATGCCGGTTCCATGGGCTCCACCACCGATCCCAGCCGCATCTTCAAGGGCCACATCGGCGCCGGTCAGATGGGCTGCGATACCGTCACCATCCAGAATCTGGATGTGGTGAAGGTGGACGCTGATCTGAACCTCATCGCCGTTCGCGGTGCAGTGCCCGGCCCCAAGGGCGGCCTGGTCCTCATCAAGAGCACTGTCAAGACCCACCGCGTCAAGAATGTGGAGTCCGGCATCAGCAACAACCCGCAGAAGGCATCCGGCCGCAATCCCCAGAAGGCCTCTGCGCGTAATAAGTAAGGAAAGGAGTGCTTGAACAATGTCTACCATCAAAGTTTTGAACATGGCCGGCGCAGAAGTCGGTACCGTGGAGCTGAAGGACAGCATCTTTGGCATTGAGCCCAATGAGAGCGTCGTTCACGAAGTGGTGAAAAATCACCTGGCAAACTGCAGACAGGGTACCCAGAGCGCTCTGACCCGCGCTGAAGTCTCCGGCGGCGGCAAGAAGCCCTGGCGCCAGAAGGGCACCGGCCACGCCCGTCAGGGCAGCACCCGTGCTCCCCAGTGGACCCACGGCGGCATCGTGT
>URSX01000135.1 GCA_900550615.1 uncultured Eubacteriales bacterium | reverse complement strand
AAAATTTCCAGCGTCCGCCGTAAGGCAGCGCAGAAATTTTGGGCACCGCAACAGGATCATCGCCCCCTACGGAGCTTTATCGAAAACCCGTGCGTAGGGGCCGGCGTCCTCGACGGCCCGAACCGGGCTGGCGGGAGGGGCAGAGCCCCTCCCCTACGCAGCGTCCTCCGCCATTTCTATTTTAGTAATCCAAATTCACCGCATATTTCGCCTTTTGCTCAATGAACTCCTTCCGGGGCTCCACCTTCTCGCCCATAAGCACCGTAAAGGTGGCGTCGGCGGCCACGGCGTCGTCCAGGGTAATGCGGCGCAGAGTCCTCTTCTCCGGGTCCATAGTGGTCTCCCACAGCTCGTGGGGGTTCATCTCGCCCAGGCCCTTGAAGCGGCTGATGTCCACCTTGGCATCGGGATTATCCCCCCGGAGCAGGGCCGAAACCTCGTCCCGCTCCTCGTCGGAGTAGGCAACCCGGGTCTGCTTGCCCCGGCTCAGCTTGTAAAGCGGCGGCACGGCGGAATACACATAGCCATTTTCGATCAGGGGCCGCATGAAGCGGAAGAAGAACGTCAGCAGCAGCGTGCGGATGTGCGCGCCGTCCACATCGGCATCGGCCATGATGATGATTTTATGATAGCGGAGCTTGGCCGGGTCAAATTCCTCCCCGATGCCCGCGCCCAAGGCGGTGATGACGGGCTGGAGCTTGTCATTGCCGTAGACCTTATCTGCCCGGGCCTTTTCCACATTGAGCATCTTGCCCCACAGGGGGAGAATGGCCTGGAAGCGGGAGTCCCGGCCCTGAGTGGCAGAGCCGCCTGCGGAGTCGCCCTCCACGATGTAAAGCTCCGTCAGCTCGGGGTTATTTTCGTTGCAGTCCCGGAGCTTATCGGGCATAGCCGCGCCGCCCAGGGCGGTCTTGCGGCGGATGGATTCCCGGGCCTTCCGGGCGGCCTCCCGGGCACGGTTGGCGGTGAGGGCCTTATCCAGAATGGTCCGGGCCACCACCGGGTGCTCCTCCAGATACACCGCCAGCTGGTCGGACACGATGCTGTCCACCAGGGTGCGGATGTAGGCGTTACCCAGCTTGTCCTTGGTCTGGCCCTCGAACTGGGCCTCCGTCAGCTTCACGGAAATGACCGCCGCAATACCCTCCCGGCAGTCCTCGCCGGAAACCTTTTCGTCCCCGTCCTTGAGCATGCCGTATTTGGTGCCATAGGCGTTGAGCACCCGGGTGAGAGCGGCCTTGAAGCCGGTCTCGTGCATGCCGCCGCCGGGGGTATGGATGTCGTTGGCGAAAGAAACCAAAGTTTCATTATAACCATCGTTATATTGCAGGGCGATTTCCGCCGTGGAGTCGCCCTTAGCACCGGAGAGGTAAATAACCTCCTGGTGGATCGGGGTCTTGTTGCGGTTGAGGTAGGCCACATACTCCCGGATGCCGCCCTCGTAGCACATGGTCTCCCCCTGCTCACTGCCGGGCCGGGCGTCGGTGATGGTGATGCGCAGGCCCGCGTTCAAAAACGCCTGCTCCCGCATACGGGTGTGAAGAATTTCGTAGTCGTACACCAGCGTGTCGAACATCTCCGGGTCGGGCTTGAAGGTGACGGTGGTTCCGGTGTGGTCGGTGTCGCCGATGATCTTCATCTCTTGGGTGATGTCGCCCCGGGAGAATTTCATCTCGTAAATGTGGCCGTTCTTGTGCACCTGCACATCCAGCCACTCTGAGAGGGCGTTCACCACCGACGCGCCCACGCCGTGGAGGCCGCCGGAGACCTTGTAGCCCCCGCCGCCGAACTTGCCGCCGGCGTGGAGCACGGTGTAGACCACCTCCAGGGCGGGCCGCCCGGTCTGGGGCTGGATGTCCACGGGGATGCCGCGGCCGTTGTCGGTAACGGTAATGGTGTCGCCATCGTTGATGGTGACGGTGATGTCCGTGCAGTAGCCGGCCAGGGCCTCGTCGATGGCGTTGTCCACGATCTCGTACACCAGATGGTGCAGGCCCGAGGAGGAGGTAGAGCCGATGTACATACCGGGCCGCTTGCGCACGGCCTCCAGGCCCTCCAGCACTTGGATCTCCGAGGCGTCATATTCCGTATCCACGGCGATGACTTTTTCCAGTTCTGACATAAATCCGATTCCTTTCTCAAGGGAAGATGATCTTCCGCTGTATTTACAAAACAAAGACACAGGGAACAAAATGAGCTGTGTTACGGCGGGGCGATGCCCATATCGCCCCCTACGAAAGCGTATCTTGTGGTGCGTAGGGGAGGGGCTCTGCCCCTCCCGCGGGCGG
>URSX01000134.1 GCA_900550615.1 uncultured Eubacteriales bacterium | reverse complement strand
ACCGCTGACCTCTTGAATGCCATTCAAGCGCTCTCCCAGCTGAGCTATACCCCCAAGTCTTATGCACTTCGCAGCGCCTCGGCTGCCGACTTGCTTAGTATAGTATAGTCTCCCGTATTTGTCAACACTTTTTTGCAGAAAATTTGATTTTTACTCCCGCACCTGCCCCAGTTGGTAAAAAGCCACGGCGCTGGCCGCCGCCACATTCAGCGAATCCACCCCGTGGGCCATGGGGATGCATACCGTGTAGTCGCAGTTCTCGATGCTGCCGTCCGCCAGACCATCCCCCTCTGTGCCCAGGGCGACGGCCAGTCGCTCCTCCGCCAGCAGCTGCGGGTCGTTCAGCCGCATGGAGTCCTCCCGCAAGGCCATGGCCGCCGTGCGAAAGCCCATCTCATGCAGCTTCTCCGTCCAGCTTCCCTCCGGCAGATAGGTCCAAGGGACCTGAAACACCGTCCCCATGCTCACCCGCGTGCTGCGGCGATACAACGGGTCGCTGCACTCCGGCGTCAGAAGCACCGCGTCCATACCCAGAGCCGCCGCCGAGCGGAAGATTGCCCCCACATTGGTGGGATTCATCACCCGCTCCAGAACAGCCACCCGCCGGGCACCCGCGCACACCTGCTCCACCGTGGGCAGCTCCCGGCGCTTCATGGCGCACAGCATCCCCCTTGTCAGATGGAACCCGGTCATCTGCGCCAGAACCGGCTCCTCCGCCGTAAAAACCGGCACCTGGCCGCACCGGGCCAGCAGCTCTCTGCCCTGGTTCTCCACATGGCGGCGCTCCATCAGGAAGGCGATGGGCTCATACCCGGCCGTCAGCGCCCGATCAATGACCTTGGGACTCTCGGCAATGAAGATCCCCTTCTCCGCGCACTCCCAGCCCGCCAGCTGGTTCTCCCGGAGCCTTGCGAAAATATCCAGCTCCGGCGCGGAAAAATCCGCAATCTCCCGAATATCCGCCATGGTTCTCCTCCTTAGAAATTGACCACGCCCAGATGCTCCAGTAGGATCTTCACACCGATCAGGATCAGTATGACGCCCCCGACCACCTCGGCCTTGCTCTTATATTTCAGTCCAAAGATATTGCCCACCTTCAGCCCCACGGCCGACAGGCAAAACGTAATGGTTCCGATCAGTCCCACCGCGCTGAAGATGTTCACATCCGGCAGCAGTGCGAAGGTGATGCCCACCGCCAGTGCGTCTATGCTGGTGGCCACGGCCAGAAGCAGCATGGATTTGAAGTCGAAGCCCGCTCTCTCCTCCTTCTCCTCCTCTTCCTTAGCCAGTCCCTCCTTGAGCATACTGCCCCCGATGAGGCACAGCAGCACGAAGGCCACCCAGTGATCCACCGAGGTGATGTACCGTTCAAAGGTCGTGCCCAGCAGATAGCCCAGCGTGGGCATCAAGGCCTGAAACCCGCCGAACCACGCGCCCACCGTCAGGTAGTGTTTCCACCCCAGCTTCTGCACGGACAACCCCTTGCAGATGGCAACCGCAAAGGCGTCCATAGACAGGCCCACTGCGATCAGCACCAGTTCCATAAAACTCATTGTTATTTCCCTCACTGCCGGGCCGGAGCGCTGTGAAGCCCCAGCTGTAGTATCTTTTAATTATCTCATAACCACCCGGCTATGTCAATGCTCCTGCCTGTGTTTACACGCCGGGAAAAGTATGCTATAGTAGCCCCAGATCCACAGAAAGGAGTCCCCTCCCATGCTCTCTCGTGATGAATCGGACCAGCGCCTGCTGCAAGTCATCGATGCCCACCTGGCCGCCGGCCGCCCCCTTACCCTGGCCATAGACGGCTGCTGCGCCGCCGGAAAAACCACCCTGGCCCGACAGCTGCACGAGAAATACGGCTGCCCGGTTTTTCACGCGGACGACTATTTTTTGCAGCCCCACCAGCGCACGGCCCAGCGTCTCGCCCAGCCCGGCGGCAATATGGATCGGGAGCGGCTCTTGCAGGAGGTGCTCCTCCCCCTGTCCCGTGGAGAGGACGTTCTTTTCCGACGGTTCGACTGCGGCACTATGACGCTCCAGCCGCCGGTCCGCGTGCCCTATGCCCCCCTGCAGGTGGTGGAGGGCACTTACTGTATGCACCCCGATCTGGCTCCCTACTATCAGTATTCCGTGTTTTTGTCCATCTCCCCCGCCGAGCAGCGCCGCCGCATCCTGCACCGCTGCACGCCGGAGCGGGCACGGCAGTTTTTTGACCGCTGGATCCCCCTGGAGCAGCTTTACTTTCAGCAGCTTCACCCCGCGCAGCATTGCAATCTGGTCTGGGAGGTATGACCGGCGGCCCATCTGCTCCCCCTGAATCCTGCAA
>URSX01000133.1 GCA_900550615.1 uncultured Eubacteriales bacterium | reverse complement strand
GGGAGGGGGTATGGCCCCAGGAGCGGCCGGAACCCCTCCGGCTGGATCTTGCCGCCGTGGACGCCGCGCCCCTGCGCCGGGCCCTGCTGCCGCCGCTGCTGGAGAAAGCCTTCCGGCAGAAGCGGATGCTTCCGAAGACGGCCTCCGTGCTGCTCACGGCGGAGGGGACGAGCCTTTCCGTGTACTGGGCTGCACAGCTCCTCAGCCAGCGGGTCCGCTGCCTGCATCTGGACACGGGCTATGGCCAGGGGGCCCTGGAGCAGTGGCTGCTGCAGCGCTACGGTCTGGCCTGCGGCGGCGCGGCACCGGAGCTGGAGGTAACGCTGCGGCGGGAGGGACCCACGTCAGCCCTGCTGCTGGGGGAAAACTGCCTGCGCCAGCGGATCGACTACATACTGCCCCCGGCCCTGGCGGGGCAGATCCCCGGCGGCCGGGAAGGGGAGCAGCTGCTGGCGGCCCTGTACCGGCAGGGACGGCTGCGGCTGTCGGACATATCGGTGGAGAGAATTCATTTCGGTGCTTGACACCGGGGAGGAAACTATCTATAATGCAGTATGACTTATTATAAAATCGGTGTAGTATTGCACAGCGGAGCCACACCGGATCATTGAAAGGAAGCGTACCCATGGTTAAAGAATTCAAAATGAGCCAGGAGCGATATGACGAGCTGAAGGCAGAGCTGGACTACAGCAAGACCACCCGGGCCGACGAGATCGCCGAGCTCATCAAGGAAGCCCGCGGCTTCGGCGACCTGTCGGAGAACAGCGAATATGACGAGGCCAAAAACGAGCAGGGCAAGCTCTATTCCCGTATTGCTGAGCTGGAGGAGATTTTGCTCCACGCCAAGATCGTCGATGAGTCCGAAATGGACTCCGACAAGATTTCCATCGGCTGCAAGGTCACCGTGACCAATCTGGACAGCGGCAAGGCCCTGCCCCCCTATAAGATCGTGGGTTCCCAGGAGGCGGACGTGATGAACCGCGCCGTGTCCGAGGATTCCCCCTTCGGCAAGGCCCTCATGGGCCGCAGAGCCGGTGAAGAGATCAGCGTAGAGGCGCCCAGAGGCGTCATTCATTACCGCATCGATTCCATCGAGAGATAAAAAATAAATTTTACAAAAGGAGGATGCCCGCCATGGCAGAGCAAGAAAACCGCACCAACGTACAGGAGCAGGATCTCAAGCAGATTCTCAAGGTCCGCCGTGACAAACTGAAAGCCCTGCAGGATGCGGGGATGGATCCGTTTGCCATTACCAAGTACGATGTGACCCACCACGCCCAGGACATCAAGGATAATTTCGATGCCCTGGAGGGGCAGACCGTCTCCGTAGGCGGCCGCCTGATGAGTAAGCGCGGCATGGGCAAGGTCTCTTTCTGCGACCTGCAGGATAGGTCCGGCCGCATCCAGCTCTACGCCCGCCGGGACGAGATGGACGCTGACGAGTATAACCGCTTCAAAAAGTACGACATCGGTGACATCGTGGGCGTGGAGGGCACCGTGTTCCGCACGGAAAAGGGCGAGATGAGCGTCCGCGCCAAGCATATCACCCTGCTCAGTAAGTCCCTGCAGCCCCTGCCCGAAAAGTTCCACGGCCTCACGGACAAGGAGCTGCGCTATCGCCAGCGCTATGTGGACCTGATTATGAACCCCGAGTCTAAGCGCAATTTTGAAATTCGCAGCAAGTTTGTGGCCTATCTGCGCCGTTATCTGGACGGCCTGGGCTTCATGGAGGTGGAGACCCCCGTCCTCAGCCCCATTGCCGGCGGCGCCAACGCCCGGCCCTTTATCACCCACCACAACGCCCAGGATATCGACATGTATATGCGCATCGCCACGGAGCTGCACCTGAAGAGGCTCATTGTCGGCGGCATGGAGCGGGTGTACGAGGTGGGCCGCATCTTCCGCAACGAGGGCATGGACACCAAGCACAATCCCGAGTTCACCACCTGTGAGCTGTACCAGGCGTTCACCAACTTGGACGGTATGATGGACATTCTGGAGGGGATTCTCTCCGGCGCTGCCAAGGAGATTTTGGGCACCTACCAGGTCACCTGGCTGGGTCATGAAATCGACCTGACCCCCTCCTGGAGGCGCATCACCATGGCCGATGCCGTGAAGAACGTCACCGGCGCGGACTTTATGGCTTGCATCGGGGACGCCGACAAGGGCGTGGAGCTGGCTAAGAGCGTGGGCGTTGACATGGACGGCGTGGCCCACACCTGGGGCAATGCCCTCTATGAGACCTTCGACCAGAAGGTGGAGGAGACCCTCATCCAGCCCACCTTCATCACCATGTACCCGGTGGAGGTAAGCCCCCTGGCCAAGCGCAGCCCGGAGCAGCCCGCCCTTACAGAGCGATATGAGATGTTCATCTGCGGCTGCGAGATGGGCAACGCCTTCTCCGAGCTCAACG
>URSX01000132.1 GCA_900550615.1 uncultured Eubacteriales bacterium | reverse complement strand
TGGGGCATCCGCTGACCTGAACACCTGCCTGCTCCCGCAGCAGGGCCCGCTGGTAGATCATCTCGCCGGCGATGGATACGGCGATCTCCTGGGGTGTCACGGCCTTGATGGGGACGCCCACGGGGGTATGGATGGAGGCGATGGCCGATTCCTCCACACCGGCCTGACGCAGGCGCTGATTCACCGAGGCAGTCTTGGCCCGGGAGCCGATCACCCCCACATAGGCGGCAGGGCGGCGCAGAACCTGCTCCTGCACCTCAAAATCATGGACATGGCCGCTGGTCATGACCACCAGGTAGTCATTGGCGTTGAGGGCGATGTGCTGATCGATCTTGGAAAAATCGCCGCAGATAAGCTCTTCCGCATCCGGGAAGCGCTCCGGCGTTACCAGGTCAGCCCGGTCGTCAAACACAGTGATACGGAAACCGATGGAATGGAGCACCGGGCAAAGGGCCAGAGAGCAGTGGCCTGCGCCGAAGAGAACGGCCCGCTGGCCGACGGAAAGCGGCATGGAGAAATAGCCGGCACTGGGGGCTTCCTCCGCCAGCAGGGCACGGCCGCCGTCCAGCGGCAGAGCCAGAAATCCGCTCTGATACAGGGCAATGCGGCGGAGCAGCTCCGAGGCAAGGACGCGCCAGCCGGCATCATCACCGGGGATGAAGGTGAATAGCACCGTCACATCTCCGCCGCAGACCATGCCGATGTCTCCGGTATCGCTGCGGTAGAGCTTGTACTCCCGGATGTCGCCGCTGCGCCGGGCGAGCAGCTCCTTGGCGTGGAGAATGGAGAGATTTTCCACATTTCCGCCGCCGATGGTGCCCGCCTGGGGGCCCTGGCCGTCCACCAGCATCTGCGCGCCTGCGCCCCGAGGGGCGGACCCGGACTCCCGGATGATGGTGGCCAGTACGGTGTCGCGGCCTTTTTCCATTTCATAAAGTAGCTTGGCGAAAATCGTCTGCATAGAGATCCACTCCCTTTTCCTTGCCGTTTTGCAAATTTACCGCTGCATCGGATGTTTTTTATATCATACCACAGAGGTGGGAAATAATGCAAGAGCGGCAGCGCTTGTCACAGGGTGGATTCTGGAGTATAATCAGCACAGACATGCAATGACAGACGAAGGAGACGCTGCTGAATTTATGAAGACGAACACCTTTGCAAGGCCGGATCTGCACATGCACTCCCTGTATTCCGACGGCACGGACACGCCGGGATCCCTCCTGCGCAATGTGCGGGCGGCGGGCCTTGATATCTTTGCCCTGACGGATCACGATACCGCCGAGGGCTGCGCCGCCGTGCGGCGGCTGCTGGGACCCGGCGATCCGGCGTTTCTGGAGGGGATCGAGTTCTCCTGCAGGGATGACCGGGGCAAATACCATATGCTGGGGTACTGCTTCGACGCGGAAAAACCGTCCATCCGGGAGGCGGTGGACTTCGCCCATCACAGCCGTATCCTGAAAATGCGCAACCGGTTCGTCTATCTGCAGGAGAAATTCGGATTTACCTTCACAGAACAGGAGCGGGCGGAGCTGATGGCGCTGAAAAACCCCGGCAAGCCCCATTTCGCGGCCATGATGCTGAAAAAGGGGTATGTGCAGACCAAGGACGAGGGATTTGAGGTGTTCTCGGGATACAGGGACACGGAGCCCAGCCTGTCCCCGGAGGAGGCCATCGACGCCATCCTGCGGGCGGGAGGCATCCCCGTACTGGCCCACGGCATCCTGGCCGACGGCTCCGGCGATCTGACGGCCCAGGAGATCGGGCAGAGGGTGGAGCGGTTCAGGGCGGCGGGGCTTATGGGGCTGGAGTGCTATTACTCCACCTTTACCCTGCGGCAGAAGGAGATCATGCTGGCGCTGGCGGAGCGGAACGACCTGCTGATCACCGCCGGCAGCGACTACCACGGGACCAATAAGACCGTGGCGCTGGGGCAGACCAACCAGCCGGATCCGGCGCGGATGCAGCGGTTTTATCAGGCGGTGGCTGATCTGCTGTGACGGATGGCCCTGTGAGATGGAACGGAGCAAAGGAAAAACTACGGAGGCGGCCATCCAGGCGGCCAAAACCGAGCTGCACGCCGACGCCATTACCATCGAGGCGCAGGTCTATGCTCGCTCACTGTATGAGAAGTACGGGTTTGTGCAGACGTCGGGGGAATTTCTGGAGGACGGCATTCCCCATGTTCAGATGCAGCTGAGGCTGTAATGCGAGCTTGCAAAAAAAAGAAGAAAAGACACCCCGTATGGCAGAGCCATACGGGGTGTCTGAGACTGTCGGCAAAGCGGTATATTTGTGATAACGGTAAGGAAGGGTGTGTGAGGGAAACCCAAGAAGGGTGTCCCCCGCCATTGAAATCAGTAGTTTTTGAAACTTTTTCGAAGTTTCAAAAACTTAGGCAGCGGGGCGAAAAGACTTTTTCGACACGCTGAGACACCCCGTATGGCTCTGCCATACGGGGTGTCTGAGACTGTCGGTAAAGCGGTATATTCGTGATAACGGTAAGGAAGGGTGTGTGAGGGAAACCCAAGAAGGGTGTCCCTCGCCAT
>URSX01000131.1 GCA_900550615.1 uncultured Eubacteriales bacterium | reverse complement strand
ATTTGCGATAACGGTAAGGAAGGGTGTGTGAGGGAAACCCAAGAAGGGTGTCCCTTACCATTGAAATCAGTAGTTTTTGAAGCTTTTTCAAAGCTTCAAAAGCTTAGGCAGCGGGGCGAAAAGGCTTTTTCGACACGCTGGCTTATGCCCATGTAAGGAGGAAGGTATGTACAGGATACTGCTGGTAGAGGACGACCTGGCCCTGGCCGGGGCCGTGCGCAGGTATCTGGAGAGCTACGGCCATGAGGTGTTCTGCGTGTCGGATTTTATGGATGTGGTGGGGGAATTTGATGCCTGCCAGCCCCAGCTGGTGCTGATGGACATCAAGCTGCCCTTCCGGGACGGCTACTACTGGTGCAGCCGTATCCGGGAAGAATCTGCTGTGCCGGTGGTGTTCCTGTCTTCTGCATCGGACAACATGAATATCGTCATGGCGCTGAACATGGGGGGCGACGACTTCATCGCAAAGCCCGTGGATCCTATGGTGCTTACGGCCAAGGTGCAGGCGGTGCTGCGGCGCACCTATGAGATCGCCGGGGCGGGACACACCATAGAATTCTGCGGGGCAAAGCTGTGCCTGAATGACGACTGCGTACGCACGGACACGGGGCAGATCGAGCTGACGAAGAACGAGTTCCGCATATTGCAGATGTTGCTGGAGAACCGGGGGAAGATCGTGACGCGGGAGGAGCTGATGACCCGCCTGTGGCAGAGCGACCTCTATGTGGAGGAGAACACCCTGACGGTGAACGTGGCAAGGCTGCGCAAAAAGCTGGAGGAGGGCGGACTGCGGGACGTGATCCGCACGAAGCCCGGCAGGGGGTACATCATTCCATGAAGGACAGAAGAGGTTGGGCGGTCCTCCGGGATTGCCTGGTGAAAAACCGGATGGGCCTGCTGCTGTGGGCCCTGACGCTGCTGACGGAACTGGCAGTGTTTCTCCTGTATGACGTGGTGCTGGAGCCGCTGGCATATGCGGCGGCGCTGACACTGTTTATCGGGCTTGTGCTGCTGACGGTGGAAGTGGGCACTGCATGGAGGCAGACACGGGAGCGGCAGCGGCTGTGCGCTGCCATCGTCCAGGAGTGGAACGATCTGCCGGAGGCAAAGACACTGGAGCAGGCGGACTGGGAGGAAATGATCCGCAAGTTGGGCCGGCAGATGCAGGCCATGATGGAGGATTTTTCCGGGCAGAGGACGGACATGCTGGACTACTACACCACCTGGGTGCACCAGATCAAGACACCCATTGCGGTGATGAAGCTGTATCTGGCGGAGGAGACACCGGAGCACCGGGCCATGTCCGCGGAGCTGTTTCGCATGGAGCAGTATGTGGACATGGTGCTGCAGTATCTGCGCCTGGGCAGCGGGGAGAACGATCTGGTGATCGGGGAATACAGTCTGGATGAGATGATCCGGGAGACGGTGCGCAAATTCGCGGCGCAGTTCGTGCTGCGGAGGCTGAAGCTGAGCTATACCCCCACGGAAAAGACCGTTGTGACAGACCGGAAATGGTTCGTGTGTATTTTGGAGCAGCTGCTCTCCAACGCCATCAAATATACGCCGGAGGGGGGCATCACCATCGAGCCGGAGGGGGACTGCCTGCGCATCCGGGACACGGGCATCGGCATCGCTCCGGAGGATCTGCCCCGGATTTTTGAAAAGGGATACACAGGGGGCAACGGGCGCATAGATCGCAGCGCCAGCGGCCTGGGGCTGTATCTGGCCGGCAAGGCGGCCCAGCTGCTGCACATTCCCATCAGCGTGGAGAGCACAGTGGGGGTGGGAACGACCTTTACCCTGCATCTGGATCAGGGCAGACCTGTACAATAAAAAACGAGCCGATACCGGCTCGTTTTTGTTATGCTTTCGATGCTTTCCGGCCGGTGTCTATGCTGCTGCGGAAGACCACCAGACGGTCATAGAGATACTCGGTGGTGAGGTTCAGGATCATATTCAGACCGGTGACCAGATATTCGTTCCACAGCAGCGTATCCGCCAGATAGCTGCCCAGAAGGGTGGTCACTGGGGTGAATACACAGTAAAACAGCAGCACCAGAGCCATGGCACGGGGGATGTTGCTGGCGCTCTGGAAGGTGAATTTGCGATTGAGGGTGAAATTCCACAGGACGGAAGCCGTCAGGCCGATGAGATAGCAGGGCCAATAGCTCCAGCGAAGCAGCTCGTTAAGCAGGGCGAAGACGCCCATCTCAATGAGACCGGCGGAGAGGGAGAAGAAAATGAACTTGGCTACGCGTATGAGCTCACGCTTTTTGTTCTGGGGCATGGAGTCCTCCTGGGGCGCAGAATTTGCGGCGGAAGCCGCATCGCTTCTGAGTATACCGGACGGGGCCGCGGAAGTCAACGAAAAAAGGCGGGCCACCCGGAGGAGTGGCCCGCCTGCTAAAAGGATCAGTCGGTGGTGTAGTTGTCGAAATAGCCCTGAATGTAGACGATGGGGGTGCCCTTGTCACCGCTGCCGGAGGTCAGATCGCACAGGGAGCCGATGAGGTCCGTCAGGTTGCGGGGGGTGGTGCCTTCGGAGATCATGTTGCCCACCAGGGAGACCTTGGCATCCTTCTGGCGGATCTTCTCGGAAATGGCCTGCTGCA
>URSX01000130.1 GCA_900550615.1 uncultured Eubacteriales bacterium | reverse complement strand
GTGCCGCCGTCGTGGTTATCGGGGTCAATCTCCCCGTACTCACTGCCGCAGGCATTGCAGATAGCCTTGCTGTGGCAGGTAGCCGTACCGCCGGAGTGTCCGGTGGCGGGGATTTCCGCGCCCCGGGACAGCACCGTGCCGCAGCCCTGGCAGCACGTGTCGCCGGAGTAGCCCGCGTCTGTGCAGGAGGCCGCAGCCTGGCCGCGAATCTCCGTGCCGCCGTCGTGGTTATCGGGGTCAATCTCCCCGTACTCACTGCCGCAGGCATCACAGATGGCCTTGCTGTGGCAGGTAGCCGTACCGCCGGAGCAGCTTTCGGTCTCCACGCCCTTGGTGCACCCGTCCACCGTGCACCGGCGCGTGTGGGTGCCGTTTCCGTTGGAGCTCCAGGCGCCCCATGTGTGCCCGGCCTGTGCCTCCGTGAGGACATAGCCGCAGGCGCAGACCACCGCCGTGGTGCAGTTGCCGTCGTCGCTGCCGCTGTGGGCGGCCGGAGCGTCGGCGATGGTGCAGCCGCTGTTCTGGCAGATGTGCCAGTGGTGGCTGTCATCCCTGTGCCAGTCTCCGGAGAAGTCGTGCTGCTTGGCCGCGATGACGACCACATCGCTGTGATACACGCAGTATACCGGCGTTGCGCAGTTGCCGTCGTCCGCCGCCGCCGTGTGCCCATCGTGAACGGTTACGGTCATGCTGGAGCTGTTTTTCGCCTGATCCGTGACCGTGATCTGCTGCGGGCCCTCCGCAGGGGCCAGGATGAACTGCCTGTTCTCGTCCAGCGTCACCTTTTGGCCGTTTACCGTAACGGTGTCCACATAGTTCTCGTCGATGGTCACCGTCTGGGCCTGGCAGTAGATGGCGCCTTCCTCAATGCCTATGATCCCGGGGGCCGTGGCATCCAGCACCATGCCGTCCGAGGAGATATAGCTGACGTTGTTTCCCCTGTCGGTCAGTCTGGCATAGATGATGTATTTCCGGTCGGGATCGATGGAGAAGGAGCCGGTGTATTCCGTAAAGGCTTCCCCGGCCAGCGCATGTAGGGTCATCTCCGTGTCCGTCACCAGATACTCGATCTTTACCGCCTCGCCGCTGGTGTCGGAGGCGGTGATCTCCACCCTCTGGGTGTTCCTGAAGAACAGGTCGAAGGTGATCTTGTTCAGGAAGCTGTTCCATCGGTTCGTGTCCACCTGGATGGCACCGGTGGGCGGCTGATTGTCCTCCCACTGTGCCGTCAGGGTGATGCTGGGCACGTTGTCGTTTTCCGCCAGATCGGCATAGGTGGTGGTTTCGCTTACGTCGGTGCTGCCGCATTTCCACCCGGCGAAGTCATAGCCGGTCTTCGTAGGCTCGGAAATACCCTCCAGCACCTTGTCGCTCCAGCCCAGTGTCTTGCCGGAGATGTCCGCGCCCTCAAAGCGGACGGTGTAGCTTTTGGCCGTCCACTGTGCCGTCAGAGTGATGCTGGGTGCGTTGTCATTTTCCGCCAGGTCGGCATAGGTGGTGGTTTCGCTTACGGCGGTGCTGCCGCATTTCCACCCGGCAAAGTCATAGCCGTCCTTCTGGGGGTCGGCCACGCCGCTGAGTACCGGGTCCGTCCACTTCACATGCTCTTTTTCGGCCATCGCGCTGCCGCCTCTGGTGTCGAAGACCACGGTATAGTCCGCCTTTACCGCCCAATGAGCTGTCAGGGCCAGGTCCGCCGTCACCGGGGTGTCCGGGGCGAAGCGTTCCCCGCCCAGGTACCAGCCTGCAAAGGTATAGCCGGTCTTGGTGGGGACGGTGGAAGCGATGGTGCCGCCGTAGGCCACGGTCTGCGCGTCCACCGCGCTGCCGCCGTTTGAGTCGAAGGTCACGGTGCGGCTGGTGAAGAGGGACAGATAGTTGGGCGCATAGTTGATGACCTCAGTGGCCTGCGCCTCATGGTACTGATCGAACAGAGATTCCCATTCGTAGGGCGTGTGGAACTGCAGCGGGTTATTCGTGGAATTGCCCATCCGGAACGTCGCTTTTTCCGTAATGGAGCTCTTTCGCAGGAACGTTTCCGCGCTTCTGAACACGCCGCTGCTGGCGTTCGCCGGGTCGCCTGCCTGGATGGTCAGGCTGCCGTCCGTGAAGCTAAAGAACCCAGGATTTTCGTTCATGCCGTAGTCCCTGGCCTTCAGGGTCACAGCCCCGCCCCGCTGGTAATACTGGCCCTCGTCGCCGAAAGCCACCGCCGAAGCGCCCGGCGCGTCCAGGGTGAGGGAGCCGTCCCCGGTGAAGGCCAGCACTGTGCCCCGGGTCCAATCCAGGGCAGCGCCGTCCCCGGTGTAAGTGATCTGGTTTTCTCCCTTCAGCTCAATGGGGAAATACCAGAGGTACGTTCCGTTGGGTACGCAGAACACCTCGATCTTTTGGAGATTAGCGCCGTTCAGCGTCAGCTTGCTCAGCTCCACCCCCGGGATCTCCTCCCCGGCCAGCAGCTTTTGGATTGCCTCATCCGTGACGTAGAGTCTGCTGTTATCCCAGTATTCGCTGGGGATCTTGCTGCTGTCAAATCCGCCCTCCGTGTAGGACACTGTGCCGTCACCCAGCACATCCGTATAGTTCTCACTGGTGACGTAGACCTCGTTTCCGTCCTTGTCTGTGACTATGATGCCAAAGACGAACTCCTTCCACCTGGCATAGAGGGTCATATTCCCCGCCACAGCCTTTGAGAAGTCATAGGCTCCTACGGTGTAGGAACTCGTGCACCAGCTGGTGAAGGTGAGGCTATTGATTTTCGGATCGTCGGGCCGGATGGCCGTCTCACCCTTCTGGACGATCTGTATGGCATA
>URSX01000129.1 GCA_900550615.1 uncultured Eubacteriales bacterium | reverse complement strand
AGGTCGCGCTCTACCAGATGAGCTACGCCCGCACAGCAATAGTTATTATAAGGCATGAGCGCCGGATTGTCAAGCCTTTTTTCACACTTTTGGCGTGTTTTTCCCGCATGGTTCAAAGGGTATGTGCCGTGCCCGGTGGAAAACCCAGGAGCCGCCGCACCGAAACGGCGGCTTCCCCGCTATAAAAACTGCCCATCCGGCGGCGGGCCGCACCCGGTCAGACCGCCGGCGGCGTCTTGACTAAAATTATTTCCACAATGCCCCAGGTGTCCGTATCAGGGTAGAAGTGCACCTGCCAAGGCTCCCCGTCCCGGCCCGTTTCCTTCTGCACCGCCGCCACGGAGTCCAGCACCGACTGGCGGCTGCCGTCAAAACTGCTTACCTGAACGGCCAGCTCGGCCTCGTCCTTTTCTGCCACCGACCGCAGCAGGTCGGTCAGCGCCGCCGTGTTGGTGGCGTGCACGATGGCCCGGAGCTGCTCCGCCGTGCGGCGATACCCGGCGGTGAAGCGCAGCTGGGTGTACCCGCGACCCCCCTCGTCCACGGTATAGGTCAGGTATTCCAGAGCGTAGGCCCCCAGGGGCGTATCCTGCAGCACCTCGTTGCAGGCTGCCTGGGCCGCCTGGGACGGGTCGGGCAGGGCAGCGCTGTCGTAGAGCCAGACGATGCCGCTCTCCTCCCGGCTGCCCACCAGTAGCAGCAGATCGTTTACCAGATCCTGGTGATCCTCCGCCCGGAGCACGTCCCGGCGGTTTCCCTCATAATAGGTGGCGCTGTGGGGCTCCGTGCGGCTGTATTCCCGCTGCAGCAGACTGCATCCGGACAGAAGCAGCGCCCCGCACAAAAACAGGGGGATCAGCATTTTTTTCATGGGAGCGCTCCTTTCCTTCTGCTGTCAGAATGAATATACCGATTATAACCAGTTCAATAACATGCCTCACAGAGTTCGCGTCCGCAGACGGCAAAGCAGTTCAATCCTTTTGGAAGAAAAATCAAAGATTTTTCGCCAGTTGTTTTACAGCAGAGTCATCTGCTCCCGGCCCTGATCCTCCTCCCGGAGCAGGGCGCCGGCGGCGGGGATGCTGCGCACCCGGTAGCGGGCAAGATTCGTGATGCCGCTCTCCTCCAGGGTGCAGACCCGGTCCAGGTGATACCGGGGCTTCATGTTCATCACCGCCACGCCCTGGGTGGCGCGGGTGGTCTTGGGCGCAAGCAGGGCCGTGTGCAGCAGCAGGGCCCGGGGCTCCGTGCTGATGAGGGCCAGCTCCCTGTCCTCCGTCAGGGTCAGCAGGGCCGCCAGGGGACTCTTATCCGAGTAGGCCCCGGTGAGCTTGCGGCGGTTGGAGGTGGTGGCGTAGGCCGAGAGGGAGACCCTTGCGCACTTGCCGTTTTCAAAGAAGAACAGCACATGCCCGCTGTAATCCCCCGGCAGCACCAGGTCGATGACCTTTTCGTCCTCGTCCATCCCCAGCTTGGTGGGCAGATAGTCCCCCAACAGCGACGCCTTGCCGTCGGCAAAGTCGGCGGCCCGGACCTTATACACCTGCTGATGGTCCGTGAAGAACATCAGCTCGGTGTTGTTGGTGGCCTCCACCCGGCGGAAGAGCTCGTCGCCCTCCTTGAACTTCTGCTCGCCGCTCATGCGCAGAGATTGGGCGGTGATCTTCTTGAAATACCCCTCCCGGGACAAAAACAGCGTCACGGGATAGTCCGGCGTCTCCTCCGGCTCCTCCTCATACTCCGCCTCATGGCTGAAGATAATTTCCGTTTTCCGGGGCTGGGCGTACTTTTTCCGCACCTCCTCCAGCTCGCCCACGATGATCTTGCGGATGCGGGCGGGCTTTTGCAGGGTGTCCTCCAGGTCCTCGATCTCCTCGGCCAGGGCGGCGGTCTCCTGCACCCGCTTGAGGATGTATTCTTTATTGATGTTGCGCAGCTTGATCTCCGCCACATACTCCGCCTGAACCTGGTCGATGCCGAAGCCAATCATCAGGTTGGGCACCACCTCCGCCTCCTCTTCGGTCTGGCGGATGATCTCAATGGCCTTGTCAATGTCCAGCAAAATGCGCTTGAGG
Source organism: uncultured Eubacteriales bacterium (assembly GCA_900550615.1). Classification (GTDB taxonomy): domain Bacteria; phylum Bacillota; class Clostridia; order Oscillospirales; family Oscillospiraceae; genus Vescimonas. Next base: position 755 of record URSX01000129.1, on the reverse strand, counting down.
CCCTGCAAAAGGTGCAGCTTCTCCTGCTTTTTGTGCAGCACGAAGTACACCCGCCTCCGCACGCACTCCGTGCGCCAGGCCAGCCACTCCTCCAGCAGCGCCTTTACCCCCAGCACCCGGGGCATTCCGGCGATGAGGATGTTGAAGTTGCAGCTCACCGTGTCCTGCAGGGGGGTCAGGCGGAAGAGCTTCTGCATGAGCTTGTCCGGGTCTATGCCCCGCTTTAAGTCAATGGCCAGCTTCAGGCCCGAGAGGTCCGTCTCGTCCCGCATGTCGCTGATCTCCTTGATCTTCCCGGCCTTCATCAGCTCGGACACCTTGTCCAAAATGGCCTCCAGGGAGGTGGAATAGGGGATCTCGAAAATTTCGATAATGTTTTCGCTCTTGATATAACGGTACTTGGCCCGGACCTTCACACCGCCCCGGCCCGTCTCATAAATGCGTCCCAGCTCCTCCGGGTCACAGAGAATCTGCCCCCCGGTGGAAAAATCCGGAGCCAGCAGGGTAGTGGCAATGTCGTGGTCGGGATTTTTCAGCAGCTGGATGGTGGTGTCGCAGACCTCCCCCAGGTTAAAGCCGCAGATTTGGGACGCCATGCCTACGGCGATGCCCTGGTTGGCCGACACCAGCACATTGGGATAGGTGGTGGGCAGCAGGGCCGGCTCCTTGGTGGTGTTGTCGTAGTTATCCACAAAGTCCACGGCATCGCCGCCGTCGGGATGCTCTCGACATTAGGGATCACTTTGGCTACGGAC
>URSX01000128.1 GCA_900550615.1 uncultured Eubacteriales bacterium | reverse complement strand
CAGGGAATAGCTGCTCAGCCGCACGTCGTAGGACAGGTCAAAGGCGTCAATGGACTTCATCAGTCCGATGCAGCCCACCTGAAACAGGTCGTCCACATTTTCCCCCCGGCCGGCAAACCGCTTCACCGCCGCCAGCACCAGCCGGAGGTTTCCGCAGATCAGCTGCTGCCGGGCCTGCTCGTCCCCCTGCTTCACCCGGCGCAGCAGCTCCATGTTTTCCTCGTGCTTCAGTACCGGCAGCTTCGCCGTGTTGATCCCGCATATCTCCACTCGCCCCCGCATCCAAACCGCCTCCATCCGTCGATGAAAACAGTATTTCCCATCGGGCGCGGCGCTATTCGCTCCGGCGAAATGTGACAAAAGCCGCAGGCCGGCGCTGTGCGCCGCCCTGCCATATTTTATATGCTGAAAATCAGTTTTTCACCGTTTCCTCTATGGGCGTCAGCACCCCCAGCACCACATACCGGGCGTCCTCAAACTCATAGCTGCAGGTGGACAGCGTCACGATCCTGGCATCCTCCGCCGGAAGGGCCACACTGCTGCGGAACGTAGAGCGGTTCATGCAGGAGACGATGGCGTCCTGGGTGGGTTCGGAGGAATAGATGGGGTCATCCGGCTCCACAACAGTACCGCAAAGCAGATCCACCCGGTAGGTGACCTGGGGCGTCATGATATACATATGATCGTGTCCCTCGTAAAAACCGCTTTTTTTATAATTCACCAGCGAGGCGAACATATTGCCCGAGCGCATGTGGTGGCCGTAGATGATGGTATTCCGGTCCGTAAAATCCGGCGCGCTGCGGCAATCCATAAAAATGCTGCCGTTGGAGTTGTAAGTGCCGTCGATCTGCCGGGTCAGGTAGTACGCATTGTCCTCATGCTGCAGCACGGGGTAATTGATGACCGTACCGGGCGAATAGATCCAGGCCACCGCGTCCCCGTTCTGGAGACGGAGCTGCTCAAAATTCACCTCAAAATACTCCTTGGCCTCCGCTGTCTTGCGAATGGTGTACACCCGGGCGATCTCCTCGTTGAGATCGGTGCTGGCCTTTTTCTCGGCATAGTAGCTGTAGATCTTGTAGCCGGAAAAGAGAAAAATCCCCAGGAAAACAGCCAGAAGGACATAGTAGACCACATTTTTAGCGGTTTTCTTTTTCATTGGCGCACCCCCTGTTTCTCTATATTATAGAGGAGGAGCGGATTTTTTGCAAGACGGCAAAAAGTCCGCACTTTACAGAAACCCGCTTTTGCGATAGAATACAGCCATAGAGAATGAAAGGAGCACAGGTCCAATGATCTATTTTAACAGCGACTATCTGGAGGGGGCCCACCCCGCCATTATGGAGCGCTTGCTCCAGACCAACATGGAGCAGACTGTGGGCTATGGGGAAGATGCCTACTGCGCCGCCGCCCGGGAGAAGATCAAGGCCGCCTGCCAGGCACCGGAGGCCGACGTACACTTCCTGGTAGGCGGTACCCTGACCAACACCACGGTCATCGCCTCCATCCTGCGGCCGTATCAGGGCGTGCTGTCCGCCGCCAGCGGCCATATCAACTGCCATGAGACCGGCGCCATCGAGTCCTCCGGCCACAAGGTGCTGACCTTGCCCACGGACAACGGCAAGATCACCGCCCAGCAGGTGCTGGACTACTACAACTGGCACCACTTCAATCCCGACTATGAGCACATGGTCATGCCCGGCATGGTGTACATCTCCTATCCCACCGAGGGCGGCACCCTCTACTCCAAGGCGGAGCTGACCGAGCTGTACGAGGTGTGCAGGCAGTGCGGCCTGCCCCTGTTTATCGACGGCGCCCGGCTGGGCTATGGGCTCACCTGCGACGCCTGTGATATGACGCTGCCGGAGCTGGCCCGTCTGTGTGATGTTTTCTACATCGGCGGCAACAAGGTGGGTGCCCTGTTCGGCGAGGCCGTGGTGGTGATGAACCCGGCGCTGAAGAAGGATTTCCGCTTCATGATGAAGCAGCGGGGCGGCATGCTGGCCAAGGGCCGCCTGCTGGGCCTGCAGTTTGACACCCTGTTTACCGACGACCTATATTTCCGTATCTCCCGCCACGCAAATGAAATGGCCAAGCTGATCCACGCCGTCTTTGCCGACAATGGATACCGCTTCCTGTTCGACTCCCCCACCAACCAGCAGTACCCAATCATGAGCGATGAGGAGCTGGCCATTCTGGGGCAGAACTTCGGCTATGAATATTGGGATCGCGTGGACGCTGACCACTCCGCCATCCGCTTCGCCTCCAGCTGGGCCACCAAGGAGGAAAATATCACCGCCCTGCGCAGGGCCGTGGAAGAGCTGAAAAAGTAATATACATAGCAAAAAAGAGACTGTCGATAAAGTGGTATATTTGCGATAACGGTAAGGAAGGGTGTCCCTCGCCATCGGAATCAGTGGTTTTTGAAATTTTTTCAAAGTTTCAAAAACTTAAGTCAGCGGGGCGAAAAGACTTTTTCGACACGCTGAAAACTCCTTTGGCTGCGCCAAAGGAGTTTTTACATAGCGTATCAGAATTTTCGGGCCGTCACATCGCAGAGCTTTACCTGCACGCCCTTTTGCGCGGCGGCAGCCCGGCCCTTTTCCAGCAGCTTATCCCGGTTTTTGTTGATCAGCTGCACCAGCAGCTCATCCCGCTTGTCCTGGCTCATGGTGTGCAGCAGCGTCCGGGCCATGGACGTCAGCATTTCCTGGTTATTGGACAGCACCCCGCCCAAAATACCGCTCTTTCGGTCCTGAGCCATGCTCTCCGCCAGTGCCGGCACCAATAGCTCCGCCACGGAATCATAGTCCAGCTCGTCGATGAGGATCTTCAGCTCCAGCATATTTTCCTGTTCCTTTCCTGTATCGCGGGGGCCGTGCTCTGAGGCGCTGCCCAGTCCCGGTAATAATTCTTTTGGCAGTCTCAAAAAAG
>URSX01000127.1 GCA_900550615.1 uncultured Eubacteriales bacterium | reverse complement strand
CCATGGTGGCCATTCGGGGCGCGGACAAGGAGGGCTTTTTGCGCAGCGAGACCAGCCTCATCCAAACCATCGGCCGGGCGGCCCGGAACGCCGAGGGGTTGGTGGTGCTGTACGCGGACACCATTACCCCGTCTATGAAGGCGGCCATCACGGAGACGGAGCGCCGCAGGAAAAAGCAGGACGAATACAACAAGGCCCACGGCATCGTGCCCAAGACCATCCGCAAGAGCGTGCGGAAGGTGCTGGAAATCTCCCACTCGGCGGAGGAGGAGAACAAGAAGGCCCGTCGCAAGCTGACAGACGCGGAGCGGGAGGAGACCATCCGCCGTCTGGAGAAGGAAATGAAGGAAGCCAGCAAGATGCTGGAGTTTGAATACGCCGCGCTGCTGCGGGATCAAATTATCGAGCTGCGGGGACAGAAATAAAAGAAAGAGAGAAGCTATGCAGCACATACCGACTATGGACATACGCACGCTGGGGGACATCGGCTTTGACGGGCAGCTCCGGCGGGCTCTGGAGCCCAGCGAAGAATACGACGTGGAAAAGTGGCTGTTCGTGCCGAACACCTACACGGAGTACCGATATATTTTGGGCACCCGGGGGGCGCGTCCCCTTATCTGCATCGGCATCAACCCCTCCACCGCCCGGCCCGGGGCATTGGACCCTACCCTCAAGAGCGTGGAGCGGATCGCCCTGAGGAATGGATTTGACTCCTTTATCATGTTCAATGTGTACGCCCAGCGGGCCACCTCGCCGGACGACATGGAATGGACGCTGAACGCCGAGCTGCACCGGGAGAATATGCGGGCCTTTGACTACATTCTGTCCCTGTCGGAGCGGCCCACGGTGTGGGCGGCCTGGGGGACCGTCATCGAAAAGCGGGACTACCTTTGGGACTGCCTGCAGGAGATGATCGCCATCGGTCAGGAGCACGGCGCCCGGTGGGTGAAGTGCGGCAAGGTGTCGACGGCGGGACATCCCCACCATCCGCTGTATCTGCGTGCGGACAGCCGGATCGAGGACTTTCCGGTGGAGGAATATGCGGCCCGGCGGCCTGCGGCAAAGAAAAAGAGAAGAGCCGGAGGCGTTTTATGAAAAAGAGCATTTCGTACATATTTATCTTGCTCAGCGGTATTTGCTGGGGCTGCATAGGGCTGTCCAACCGCATGCTGACCCAGATGGGCATGGGTCTGGGAAACCGTGTGTTCGTGCGTAACTTCGGAACGCTGGTGGTGCTGACGGTGGTGTTCGGCCTGCTGCACCGGGAGGTATTTCGCATTAAGCTAAGGCACCTGCCTATTTTCCTGGGGTCGGGGCTGGTGAGCATTTTGCTTTTAAGTATTGTGTATTTCCAGTGTCAGACCCTATGCTCCCTGTCGGTGGCGGCGATCCTGCTCTACCTGGCGCCGTCGTTTGTGGTGCTTATCTCGGCGGTGCTGTGGAAAACGCCCCTCACGGGGCGGAAGCTGGCGGCCCTGGGCATTTCGCTGGTGGGCTGCGTGCTGGTCAGCGGCGTTTTGGGCGGGGGCGCTACGGCCTCCCTGCCGGGCATCGCCCTGGGGGTGGCCTCGGGTCTGACCTACGCCAGCTACACGGTGTTCGCCCACTACGGCATGGCCCATTACAGCAGCTACACCATGATCTACTGGACCTTTTTGGTGGCAGGGCTGGGGTCGGTGCTTTTGGCGGACTTTTCGGCCTTGGGGCCGGTTTTGCGGCAGCCTAAGGGGGCGCTGGGGTGCGTGCTGGTGATAGTGTTGTCCACGGCGCTGCCGTATTACCTGTATACCAAGGGCCTGGAGGGCGTGGAGAGCGGCCGGGCGTCCATCATCACCAACATCGAGCCGGTGGTGGAGTCGCTGATGGGCGTGGTGGTGTTTCACGAGAGAATGACCGGGTGGATGATCTTGGGCGTTGCGTGTGTGCTGGGCGCGGTGATGCTGCTGGCAAGCGGAAAGGAAACGGATGGAGCAAAGCAAAGGGCTTGACGGCGGGACGCTGAAGCTAATTGCAGCGGCGCTGATGCTTATAGACCATGTGGGAGCGATCTTGCTGCCGGAGACGGTAATCTTGCGGTGCATCGGGCGGCTGGCGTTTCCTGTTTTCGCGTTTTTCGTGGCGGAGGGGTATACCCACACCCGGGATTTCAGAAAATATGTGCTGCGCATGGCAATCTGGGCGGCGGTGTCGGAGATACCGTTTAACCTGGAATTCGGACACTTTTTTGTGCCGGGGCGGCAGAATGTGCTTTGGACCTTTTGCCTGGCGCTGCTGACGCTCCGGGGACTGGAGGAATTGCGCCGGGAAACGGGCGGCGCGCGGTATTTGGGCTGCGGAGCGGCGCTGGCGGCGGGATTTGCCGCAGGAGAGCTTCTGAGGGTAGACTACGGCGGCTGGGGTGTGCTGTCGGTGGCGCTGTTTTATCTGTGCAGGCAGGGACGATACGCAAGGCTCGGCCTGCTGGCGGGGATGCTGGCGCTGAACGGACTGTGCATCGGGAGCATGAAGACGGCGGTTTTCGGCATTCAGGTACCGATCCAGATTTTCGCGGCGGCGGCGCTGCCGCTGCTCTGGCTGTATAACGGAAGACCCGGAGCAAAGGGCTGGCGGTGGGCGTTTTATGTGTTTTATCCGGCCCACCTGCTGGTGCTGGAGGGCATCCGGGCCCTGACATAAGGAGGACGGTTATGGCAAAGAATAAAGAGGAAAAAACCAATGTCATGCGGACATTGGAGCAAAAGAAAATCGCCTACAAGGCAAAGACCTACCCCCACGGGGAGGGCGACCCCATCGACGGGGTCAGCGTGGCCCGGGCCGTGGGGCTGGATGTGGAGATGGTGTTCAAGACCCTGGTGTGCAAGGGCGCATCCGGGGGATACTATGTGTTTGACATCCCTGTGGCAGAGAATCTGGATTTAAAGAAAGCGGCCCGGGCCGTGGGGGAGAAGTCCGTTGCCGTAATACGGTTGCGGAGCCGACATCGAAAGTATAGCCTTTCCGATACCG
>URSX01000126.1 GCA_900550615.1 uncultured Eubacteriales bacterium | reverse complement strand
GGGGCGGGTTTCTCCCCCGCCGCAATTTTCCCGCCGCACCCCATTGCAAATCCCCGGCAAAGAGTGTATACTGTCCCCATCAACATCTGGCAGAGTAGGAAAATGTGTGTTTAAGTGCCGACGGGACGGGGAGTTGTCCGCCGGACGAATGGTGACCGGTTCACCTGCAGTGCATTTTCCGCATCCCGCTGCCGCATAGCGTCCTGCCCGGCGGCCCCGTGCCGCCTTGCTCCTCTGTGCGGCTGTTCCGGCAAAACTCCGGACTGCCGATGAATACAGAGGAGGTATTTTTATGCCCATTTTTAAGTCCCCATTTTCCGCCGCCTACTGGCGCACCGCGGCCCGGGAACTGAAAAACTACCGATCCCTGGTGTTTTCGGCTCTGATGGTCGCCGCCTGTATCGTCCTCAGCCACTGCAAGATCCCATTGGGGGAGAATCTATCCCTCAGCGTGACATTTCTGGCCCGGGCCCTGTGCGCACTGGTCTGCGGCCCGGTGATGGCGGTGCTGTTCGGCGCGGCGGAGGATACGCTGAGCTTTTTCCTGTCCTCCGGGGGCTATCCCTATTTCCCCGGCTATATGCTTACCACCATCTCCGGCTGCGTGATCTATGCCCTGTTTTTCTACCGGGCCCGGATCACCTGGCGGCGCATTATTCTGGCCAAAGTCCTCACCAATATCCAGAATGTGCTCCTGGGCTCCCTCTGGAGCGCCATTCTCTACAGCAAGGGCTACCTGTATTATCTCACCACCAGCGCTGTGAAAAACGCCCTGTATCTGCCTCTGCAGATCCTGATGCTGGGCTTCCTGATTCAGGCACTGCTGCCGGTGCTTCGTAAGCAGGGTAGCCTGCCCCAGCAGCTGCCCGATGACCGCATCGGCTGGTAACGCAGAAAAATCACCTCTTCCCCGGAGGTGATTTTTTTTGCCCACGGTTCAACCGGGTTTGTTCACAATAGTTTAACATTGCCAGCCCTTGACAATCGCGGATACTGGTGGTAAACTGCGTTTAGCACTCAGGGAAATGGAGTGCTAAAAACGGAGAATGTTATGGAATTGACGGATCGAAAAAAGCAAATACTGAAGATCGTCACGGAGGAGTACATCCAGTCCGCCGAGCCCATTGGCTCCAAGGCCATTGCCCAGCGGATGCCCGGCAAGATCAGCTCCGCCACCATTCGCAATGAGCTGGCGGACCTGGTGGAGATGGGCTATCTGGAGCAGCCCCACACCTCCGCCGGGCGTGTGCCGTCGGCCACGGGCTACCGGCTCTATGTCAACGAGCTGATGGAGCGGCGCACGGTGTCCGGCGAGGAGGCGGAGAAGATATCCTCCGCCCTGGGCGGCCAGATGAAGCAGCTGGATCAGCTGGTGGCCCAGGCGGGGCAGATGGCCTCCAGCCTCATGGGCTACCCGGCCTACGCTGTGGCGGACCATAAGCAGGCTGTGACGGCGCAGCGCTTTGAGCTCATCGCCGTCAGCGATGACAGCTTCATCGCCGTGGTGATGCTGTCGGACAGCCGGGTCAAGAGCCAGCTGATGCACCTGCGGCTGCAGGTGGAGGAGGCGCACCTGCGCCAGATCAGCAACCTGCTCAACACCCACTTCACCGGCATCTCCGCGCCGGAGATGAACGCCCACCTGATGAACCTCAGCGACCAGGTGGAGGGGCAGTGGTTCCTGCTGCTGAACCAGGTGGTGGAGTACGCCGGAGAGCTGCTCACCCAGGCCCAGACTCAGCAGGTGTTCACCGGCGGTGCCAGTCAGATCCTGAAATTCCCCGAGTACCGGGACGCGGACAAGGCTCACGAGCTGATGAGCTTCATCGCCGACAGCAAGGAGAATCTGCCCATGCCCACAAACGGGGCGTCTATGCAGATCCTCATCGGGCCGGAGAACGTCAGCGAAGCCCTGAAGGACAGCAGTGTGGTCATCGCCAGCTATGACATCGGCGAGAATATGCGCGGTCTTGTGGGTGTGGTGGGCCCCACCCGAATGGATTATGCCACCGTGGCGGCCCGGCTCAGCTATTTTGCCGAGAGCCTCAGCCGTATGTTTGGAAAACCCCAGGAGTTACCTCCGGGAGAGGAGAAGGAAACATGAGCGAAAAGAAGAAAAAGAATGTACCCCAGGAGCAGCCGGAGCCGGAAAAAACCACTGCAGCCTCTGCGGCGGAGGATACGGCAGCGCCGGAGGAAGCGGCCCAGGTGCCGGAGGTGGAGGAGACCTTTACCGTCACCCGGCAGCAGATGGAGCAGTTTGAGAGCCTTGCAAAGCTCCTCAGCGACGGAAATGACAAGTACCTTCGTCTGGCCGCGGAGTACGACAACTACCGCAAACGCACCACCAAGGAAAAGGAGGGCATTTATGCTGATGCCAAGATGGACACGGTGAAGCCGTTTCTGGACGTAGCGGATAACCTGGACCGGGCCGTGAGCCAGTTTGAGGAGGGCGACCCCCACCGCCAGGGCATGGAGCTGATCTGCAAGCAGTTTGCCGCCGTGCTGGAGAAGCTGGGCGTCACGGAGATTGCGGCCCTGGGCCAGCCCTTTGACCCGGAAAAGCACAACGCCGTCATGCACATCGACGATGAGAATTGCGCCGAGAACACGGTGGCCGAAGTGTTCCAGAAGGGCTACCAGATGGGTGACCGTGTGGTTCGCTTCGCCATGGTGAAGGTAGCCAATTAAAAAGTTTATCCCGGGCCCAGGCCCGCATGAAATAGTTAACACATAAAACGTATATAGATTTAGGAGGCAATCATTATGTCTAAAGTTATCGGTATCGATCTGGGTACAACCAATTCCTGCGTAGCCGTTATGGAAGGCGGCGAGGCAGTTGTCATCGCCAACGCTGAGGGCAACCGCACCACCCCCTCTGTGGTGGCATTTTCCAAGACCGGCGAGCGTATGGTGGGCCAGGTGGCAAAGCGCCAGGCCATCACCAATCCCGACCGCACCATCTCCTCCATCAAGCGTGAGATGGGCTCTGACCACAAGGTGAACATCGACGGCAAGGCCTATACGCCCCAGGAGATCAGCGCCATGATCCTGCAGAAGCTGAAGAGCGATGCCGAGGCCTATCTGGGCCAGCCCGTCACCGAGGCGGTCATCACCGTCCCCGCCTACTTCACCGATGCCCAGCGCCAGGCCACCAAGGATGCCGGCAAGATCGCGGGCCTTGAGGTCAAGCGTATCATCAACGAGCCCACCGCCGCGGCCCTGGCCTACGGCGTGGATAAGGAGCAGGCCCAGAAGATCATGGTCTACGACCTGGGCGGCGGCACCTTCGATGTCTCCATTCTGGAGATTGACGACGGCGTCATCGAGGTTCTGGCCACCGCCGGCAACAACCGCCTGGGCGGCGACGACTTCGACCAGTGCATCATGAA
>URSX01000125.1 GCA_900550615.1 uncultured Eubacteriales bacterium | reverse complement strand
TGAAAACCGGCGATGTGAAAGCATCCGTGGGTTCGAATCCCACTCTCTCCGCCAGATCGCACTCTATAAGTTTTGCAGAAGTACCCAAGTGGCCGAAGGGGCTCCCCTGCTAAGGGAGTAGGCGGCTTAAAAACCCGCGCGAGGGTTCGACTCCCTCCTTCTGCGCCAAAAGCGGCAAGTATCAATAGATACTTTGCCGCTTCTTTTCTTTCATAAAACAGGGGGAGGTTTGATAACCTCCCCCTGTTGCTCCTTTCAGGTGCCCTGTCCCACCTTAAAACGAATGCCGGTGGTACTCCGTGCCGTCCAGCTCCCTGAACACCGCACCCTCATCATCCATCAGAATGTAGCCCCGCCGCCGCTGTTCATCCTTTGGCAGCGAAACAGAACCGGGATTAAGATACACAAAATCCGGATATACATCGCAGGCCGGCACATGGGTGTGGCCGGTGAGCAGGATACCGCCCTTGGCCAACGGCGGCAGATTATCCGGGTTATATACATCACCATGGGTGGCAAAAATCAGCTTCGGTCCCAGCTGCAAGAGCATGTACTCTGCCAGCACCGGGAACTGCAGTACCATCTGGTCCACCGCCGCCTCACAATTGCCCCGCACAGCGGCGATGTGATCCCGATACTCATTCAGCATGTGGATGCACGCCTTTGGATCGTGCCCCTCCGGCAGCGGATTGCGCGGGCCATGGTACAGAAGATCCCCCAATAGCAGCAGTTTGTCCGCCTTTTCCCGTTCAAATGCCTCCAGCACACGGCGGCAGGCGGTGGCGCTGCCGTGGATATCAGACGCTGCAAGCCATCTCATACGCCCAGCTTCTCCAGGGCAGCCAGCTTCACGCAGTTGCAGAAGACGGCGATGGCCTGCTGCAGCTCCTCCACCGGGGGCAGGGACGGGGCAATGCGGATGTTGGAGTCCTGCGGATCCTTGCCATAGGGGAAGGTAGCGCCTGCACCGGTCATGGTGACGCCCGCTTCCTTGCACAGCGCCAGCGCCCGCTTGGCCGTTCCGGGCATAGCGTCATAGGACACGAAATACCCGCCGGTGGGACGCTTCCACGTTCCGATGCCCAGGGGCGCGATCTCCTGCTCCAGCGCATCCAGCACAGCGTGGAACTTGGGCCGCAGGATGGCCGCGTGACGCTGCATCAGTGCCAGGGTATGCTCTTTGTTCTGCAAATATTTCACATGCCGGAGCTGGTTGATCTTGTCAAAGCCGATGGTCTGTATATTGATCAGCTTGTTGAAATAGGCCAGATTCGCCTCGCTGGTGGCCATGACCGCCACACCGGCGCCGGGGAAGGTCACCTTGCTGGTGGAGGCAAATTCATAAATCATGTCGGCGTTTCCGCTCTCTTCGCAGAGGGACAGGATGTCCTCAAAGGGCACAAACTCCCCCTCGAACTCATGGATGCAGTACGCATTGTCCCACATGAGCATGAAATCCGGCGCAGCGGGCTTCATGGCGGCGAGGCGGTGAATCACCTCGTCGGAGTAGATGATCCCCTCCGGGTTTGCATACTTGGGCACGTTCCACATGCCCTTGACTGCTGGATCCTTGATCAGCTCCTCCACCGCGTCCATATCGGGGCCGTTTTCGGTCATGGGAACGGTGATCAGTTCAAATCCGAAAGACTCCGTGACCTTAAAATGCCGGTCATACCCGGGGGCCGGGCAGAGCCACTTCACGGTATCCAGCTTGCACCAGGGCTTTTCCGAGTGGAGCAGACCGTTGGTATAGGCCTTGGCAATGGCGTCGTACATGAGCTGCAGGCTGGCATTACCGCCCACGAAGCACTGCTCCGACTTACAGCCCAGAATGTCGGCAAACAGGGCCTTGGCGGCGGGCAGACCGTCCACATTGCCATAGTTGCGGCTGTCGATGCCGTCAGAAATAAAGTCCTCCGGCTTTACCAGAATGCCGCTCATCTCCGTGACCATGTCCAGCTGCTGCCGGCTGGGCTTGCCCCGGGCCATATTCAGCTGCAGGCCCATGTCCTTCTGCTTTTCATAGGCCGCCAGAACGGAGGCATACTCCGCCTTGCGCTCCTGTACAGTCATATCCGTATATTTCTTCATATGTGGCTCCTCCCTTTCAGAGCTTATTTCTTCTTTAATTATACCATCTGTCAAAAACCGCCGCAAGGTATAAATGTAACAGACTTCCCCTCACTTTGGCTCAATGGAATATACATCTTCACGCCGGGCCGAGAGAATGGGCAGCTGCCGCCGCACCGCCTGGATCCTGTCCAGCTGCAGCGTTGTGACAGTCACCTCCTCCCCAGCCCCACACTGGTGCAGGACGCTCCCCCAGGGATCGCAGACGATGGAGTGGCCCCAGGCCACATAGCTCTCCCCTTCCGCGCGGGCCGGAGATGTCCCGATGGTGAAAAGCTGATTGTCCACCGCTCTCTGGCGGAACAGCAGCTCCCAGTGGGCCGGGCCCGTGGTCATGTTGAAGGCCGCCGGCACAAAGATCGCCTTTACCCCCTGTAAAGTCATGATCCTTGCCAGCTCTTCAAATCTCAGGTCAAAGCAGATGCACAGGCCCATTTTTCCCCAGGGAGTGTCGAACACCGTGATGTCCCTGCCCGGGGACAGGGTGTCCGATTCCCGAAAGCTCTGGCCCCCCTCCACATCGATGTCAAACAGGTGCATCTTGCGGTGCCGCGCCGCCTGACGGCCGACGCTGTCGTATACAAAGGAGGTGTTGTACACACGCCCGTCCTCCAACTCTGGCACAGAGCCTGCGATGATCCATAGCCCCAGCTCCCGGGCCAGGGCCGAAATCGCCTGCTGGGCAGGGCCGCCCAGAGCCTCGCCATAGGGGCGGAAGGCGCTGTTTTCATAGGGACAGCAGAACATCTCCGGCAGGACTGCCAGCTCCGCTCCCTGCCCTGCCGCCTGGCGAATCAGGCGGCAAGCTCTGCGGATATTCTCCTCCTTGCTCCGCGTCACCTGCATCTGGATCTGTGCAATGGTCAGTGTATTCTTTTCCATGTTTCCTCCTACCGTCTATCAACAAAGGCAGATACGGTTTTGCACCTGCCAGCGATGGATTTTCAATGGTATTATTCCCGCAGGACAAGATCGGTGGTGCCTCCGTCGGCACTCCGCTCCAGCCGGATCACCCGGGGATGCCCCGCGTACTCCGCCCGGATCATATCCCGCAGGGCCGTTCCGCCATGATACCCATGGATACAGCGGATACGGTAAACGCCGCTCCTGGCCCGTCGAAGGGCGGTTTCCACGGCGATCCGGGCCTGATATGCGTTTTTTCCGTGCAGATCGATCCTCACAATGCTCTCGTACACGCTGCCACTCCCCTTTCTCCCCTCTATTGTAGCCGGAAAATATTGAATTTTCAACCGTCAGCTGGTATAATCAGAGTAAACTATTGATGTCGAGGTTGAATATGCGAATTTTGGTTTTATCTGATTCCCACGGGAATATCGATCATATGGTGCAGAGCGTGGAGCAGGCCCAGCCCCAGGTCATCTTACATCTGGGCGATTACCAGCGGGATGCCGAAAAGCTGCACCACCGCTTTCCCCATATCCCCATGCAGAATGTGCCGGGAAACTGTGACCACAACCCGGTGGATACCCCCGAAATCCTCACGGAATATGAGGGGATAAAAATCCTGATGAT
>URSX01000124.1 GCA_900550615.1 uncultured Eubacteriales bacterium | reverse complement strand
CAAGGACTGCATTGAAGATCTGCGGTTTTACCCTACGGAGGCGGCGCTGGAGGTGCTGAATACCTCACAGATCATCAAAGGCGGCTGCGCCGAGCTGCTGTATGTATACACAGATGTGGAGCCTGTCACCTTTAACCGGGGGTTCTACTCCATCGACATGCGATTTTTCTACCGGGTGACGCTGCAGGTCGGGACGGGAACGCCCCGGTCCACAGAGGTGGAGGGCCTGTGCGTATTTGACAAGCGCTGCATCCTCTTCGGCAGCGAGGGGAGCGCCAAAACCTTCTCCTCCGATACCGCTCTGGAGAATATCGCGCCTCAGCGCAGCCTGCCCACTGCCGTTGTGGAGGCGGTGGATCCCATTGTGCTTGACACCCGCATCGTGGAGGACTGCACGGCGGCCGGCGTATGCGAGGGCAGCCTTTCGGAAATCCCGACGGCCATCGCGGCAGCCTTTACCAGCGCGCTGGTACTGGAGCCTACGGGTACGCGGCGGTACTTTGTGACACTGGGACAGTTCTCGCTGGTCCGCATGGAGCGGGACACCCAGCTGCTGATCCCCGCCTACGACTACTGCATCCCGCAATCCGAGTGCAGCGGCGGCGATCCGGAGGATCCCTGCGGGTTATTCAAAAACGTTTGCTTCCCCATGAACGAGTTCTTCCCGCCCAACACGGTGGAAATGCCTAAGGATTATAACGGAACACGCAGCTACTGCGCCTGCCGCTGAACAGGCAAAGACCGATGGAAGAAATTCCATCGGTTTTTGCTTTTTGTTGCGATTGCAGTATACATTCCGGGGAAAAAGCTGTATACTTAAATACATAAAAATCTGATGTCGGGCAGATACTGAACTTGATGTGAACCAACAGGAGGGCAAGATCATGATGAAAAATATCGCATTTTCAGAGGTACTGACGCTGAAGGACCAGATCCAGTATCAGCCGGGTCAGGTGGTGAGCCGCACACTGGTGCAGAATTCCGCTGTCAGCGTGACGCTCTTCGCCTTCGACAAGGACGAGGAGATCAGCACCCACGAATCCGGCGGCGATGCCTTTGTCACCTGCCTGGATGGTGTTGGACGCATTACCATCGACGGCGTGGAATATGAACTGCACCAGGGCGAGTCCATCGTCATGCCTGCCAAGCACCCCCATGCTGTATACGGCAAGGAGCAGTTCAAGATGCTGCTGGTAGTAATTTTTTAGGAGGAGCACCCATGAAAGCCATTGTAAACCAGGACACCTGCATTGGCTGCGGCCTGTGCATCAGTACAGTGCCGGACGTTTTCGAGCTCAACGCCGACGGCAAGGCGGAGGTCTGCGGCCCCACTACGGAAGCAAACAAGGGCGCCGTGCAGGAGGCAGTTGACGCCTGCCCCGTGCAGGCCATCTCCATGGAGGATTGAACCAAGGGAACCAAAAAAGCAGTAGAGATGCCCTCTGGCATCTCTACTGCTTTTTTTAGTTCTTTTGGGGTTCTTTCTTTCGCAGGACCACGTTCTCAGGGCCCAAAAATTCCTGACACTCCTGGATCAGCGCCGGATGGTTCATGCAGGTGGCACCGAAAAGCTTGCCCGTGTCCGCCATACGGATCTTCACAGGCATCTGTCCCTCAAACATGGTCATGACCAATTTTATATGGCGAAATTCCCGGCTGTCCAGCCCCGGTACCTTCAGAAACAGCACGGAGTCCTCCTTCTTAGCCATTTCCTTAGCCGGGAGGCTCGGATCCCGCTGATATTCCAGCGGATAAATCGTGTCACACAGGATCTGCGGCGGTTTTTCATCCCGCACCGACAGGCGGCCGGTGACAAACACAGGGAGATTGACCTGCATATAGGAGCCGCACTGGTCAATGGAGCGCTGGAAGCACAGCAGCTCAATGGAGGCGATCTCATCCTCCACCACAACATAGGCCATGAGGGAATTCTTCTTCGTGGGTCGCGTCTTATTGGAGGTCACTACGCCCGCCACACAGACCTTCTGCCCGTCGGCAAACTTCGTAGGGCCTCCCTCCTGCCCGAAATCCTCCAGAATGTCATGGATGGGCGTGGCCCCGGCGGCTCTGGCCAGCTCCCGATAGTCGCTCATGGGGTGGCCCGAGAGAAACAGGCCCGTGGCCTCCTTCTCCATGTTCATCTTTTCCACCGCCGTATACTCAGGAATGTCCGGCAGATGGATCTCCGGCGGTTTGGCGGCAGTTGAAGCGCCCATGCTGAAAAAGTCAATCTGTCCATCCAGATTCTGCCGATTGGAGGCGGCCACGCTGTCCATCACCGACTCAAAAACCTTCATCAGCTGCGAACGTCTGGCTCCCAGGGAGTCAAAGGCACCGCTGCGGATCAGGTTCTCCACCGCACGCTTATTCATATCCGTGCAGTCGTCCATGCGCTGGCAAAAGTCCAGGAAGGATGTAAAGGGGCCGTCCTTTTCACGCCTTGCGATCAGCATCTGGATAAAGCCACGGCCAATATTCTTGATGGCCACAAGGCCAAAACGGATGCTCTCCCCCTCCACGGTGAAGCCATCCCGGGAGCTGTTGACATCCGGCGGCAGAACACCAATGCCGCAGTCCCGACACTCGGCGATATACTCGGCCACCTTGTCCGAATTATGCAGCACGGAGGTCAGCAGGGCCGCCATATACTCCTTGGGATAGTGGCACTTGAAATAGGCCGTCTGGTAGGCCACCACCGCGTAGCTGACGGCGTGGGCCTTATTGAAGGCATAGTTGGCAAAGTCGTAAATCTCGTCGTAGATGGCCTCGGCGGTGGCCTCGGGGATACCGTTTGCGATGCAGCCCCTGATGCCCCGCTCCGCATCGCCGTGGACAAAGGAGTGGCGCTCCTTCTCAATCTCCTTGGCCTTCTTCTTGGAAATGGCTCGGCGCACCATATCCGCCTGGCCCAGAGAATAGCCGCCCAGCTGCTGAAATATCTGAATGACCTGCTCCTGATACACGATACAGCCGTAGGTCACGGACAGGATCGGCTCCAGCGACGGATGCTTATAGGTGATGAGCTTGGGGTCCTGCTTGCAGGCGATGAAGCGTGGAATGGACTCCATGGGGCCGGGACGGTACAGGGCTATGATGGCGGTGATGTCCTCAATACTCTGGGGTTTCAGGCCCAGGCACACGCCGGTCATGCCGGTGGACTCCATCTGAAACACACCGGAGGTCTTACCCTGAGTGAGCATATCGAACACCGCCGGATCGTCCATGGGGATCTTCAGAAGGTCAAAATGCTCGCTCTGCGGCAGCATCTTAATGGCGTCATCCAGAACGGTCAGGTTCCGCAGGCCCAAAAAGTCCATTTTCAGTAGGCCCAGCTCCTCCAGCGTCACCATGGTGTACTGGCAGACGATGGACTCGTCGTTGCGGGCCAAGGGAACGTATTCATACACCGGCCTCTTGGTAATAACCACGCCGGCGGCATGGGTAGAGGCATGGCGGGGCATTCCCTCCAGGGCCTTGGCCATGTCGATCAGGCGATGGATCTGCGGATCTGAATCATACTGATCCTTCAGCTGCTTGGAGAGCTTCAGGGCATCGTCCAGAGTAATATGCAGCGTGGCGGGCACCAGCTTGGCAACGGCATCCACGTCGTTATAGGGAATGTTCATCACCCGGCCCACGTCCCGGATGGCGGCCCGGGCCGCCATGGTGCCAAAGGTGACGATCTGCGCCACATGGT
>URSX01000123.1 GCA_900550615.1 uncultured Eubacteriales bacterium | reverse complement strand
GCGGGAGGGGCAGAGCCCCTCCCCTACGCACCACAAAATACGCTTCCGTAGGGGGCGGCGTCCTCGACGGCCCGACCCGAATTTTTCCCGCACCCACAGCAGGGCACACGGGCCCTGCCCTACAAGGTGTTGCGTTATCGGGCCCTGGCGGACAGGGTCGCCCGTTCTCTCAAATAAGTACCGCCTTATAGTACCCCAGCGTCCGGAAGCTCCGCTCCAGCTGCGCACCGGCGAAGGCCTCCGCCGCCCGATCCAGCAGCCGTAGCTCCTCCTCCGGCAGGGAGAAGGCGTAGAGCCGCTTGTCCGGCCCGTGGAGGATGTGCTCCATAGCCGCCAGGCACTGCTCCGACAGGGGCAGGTTGTCCCAGCCCACGCCGCCGCACCTGCGGCAGTGCACCACGCCCTGCACCACGTCCAGCACCGGCTGCACGGCCTTCTCTGCCCCGCACACGGCGCAGCCCTCGATCATGGGCTCGAACCCCGCCAGGGCCAGCAGCCGGAGGGTAAACGCCGGCTTTACCAGCTCCGGGGCTTTTCCCAGCTTCGCCAGGGCGTACAGTCCGTTCAGCAGCAGCCGCAGCAGCTCCGGCACGGGGTTTTCCTCTCCCGCCACGAATTCTGTCAGCTCCGCCAGATACGCCGCCAGGGACAGCCTTACCAGATCCGTCTGCAGCCCCGTGAACAGCTCCACCGGGTCGGCCCCGTCCAGATAGTACCAGCTTCCCCGCTTATACAGGGTCATCTCCGACCAGGCAAACAGCTGGCAGGCCGCGGCCAGGCGGCTGTTTTTCCGCCGGGCGCCCCGGGCGATGACGGGGATTTTCCCAATTTCCGCCGTCAGCACGGTGAGGATCTTGTCCGCCTCCTTTGTCTCTGTTTCCCGCAGAATCAGCCCGTGGGCGACGGTTTTTCCCTGTTCTCCCGGCATGCTTCTTCCTCCTGGCAGGCCCGGTAGAGCACATACAGCTCCGGCGCCCCCGTCTCCAAAAATAAACTCCAATAGTCCTCCACAGCCGCCGCCTCCTTTGAGGGTAGCATGCCATAGAGCCGCGTATTTTACCCGTGGAAAGAAATGGTCATTCTCCGCTGACAAAAAACAGCCCTACGCACCGCACTTGCGGTCATGCCAACTGCGTGGTACTTTCTGCCAACAGCGGCAGAAAGTACCCAAAGAACGCCATTAAAACCAAGATTTTAAAATCCTTTTCGCGGCTGGAGTGCCGTCTATGTGGAAAACCTCCTGCCACGCGAACCAAGTACTCAAGTATAACGCCGAGCTTTCGTATCGTTTCTGCGCCACCGTCCGCTGGCCGCTCACGCGGACCCGCGCTGCCCAGGTGGAACAGGGATGCCATCTGCGCCTACTGCGCAGACGGGGAACCCGCTGCACTTCATGTCATGCACCCGCAGGGGCGACCCTCGTGGCCGCCCGCCTGCACGACCTTCCTTGCCATCCATAGGGGCAGGGTTCTCTTGCCCACCGTCGTGCCAGCCGATTCCCGGCCACTGCCGTGTCCGCCAATCGGGGCACTTCCTCGAAACCGGCTCGCTTACGCTTGCAGGAAAACTGGCCGAAACAGCCGGCTTTTTGACGGCTTAGTTTTCGTTATACCCCTGACTCCGGATAAAATTCACATTATCCCTCCAGTTTTCCTTCACCTTCACCCAGGTCTCCATGTAAACCTTCGTGCCCATGAACTTTTCGATATCCCGCCGGGCAAGCGTGCTGATACGCTTGATCATCTCCCCGTTTTTGCCGATGATGATGCCCTTGTGGCTGGCCTTTTCGCAGTAGATGGTCACATCCAGGTCGATAATGCCGTTATCCCGCTCGGAAAACCGTGTCACCTCCACCGCCGTGCCGTGGGGAATTTCCTTGTCCAGGCATAAGAGCATCTTTTCCCGCACCGTCTCGGCGCAGACCTGGCTGTCGGCCTGGTCGGTGGTCATGCCGTCGGGGAAGAGCTGCGGCCCCTCCTGGGCGTAGCCCGCCAGCAGGCCCATCAGCTCCTCCAGCCCGTCGCCCTTCCGGGCCGAGATAGGCACGATGGCCGCGAAATCCGGATAAACCTCGCTGTACGCGGCGATCACCGCCAGCAGCTCATCCTTTTTTGCCACGGTGTCGATTTTGTTGATGCACAGGATGCACGGCAGCTTCTCCTCCCGGATGCGCTCCAGCAGGATCTTCTCCGGCTCTCCCACATGGGCGATGGGCTCCACCAGCAGCACCGCGCACTCCACGTCCGCCAGGCTTTCCCGCACCACCTTTACCATGTAGTCCCCCAGCCGACTGCGGGGCTTGTGCAGGCCCGGGGTGTCCAGCAGCACAAACTGGGTGTCGCCCCGGTTCACCACGCCGTAAATGCGGTTGCGGGTGGTCTGGGGCTTGCTCGACACGATGGCGATCTTCTCGCCCACCAGTGCATTGGTGAGGCTGGACTTGCCCACATTGGGCCGCCCGCACACGGTGATCATAGCGGTTTTCGTAATGTTACTCATAGGTGATCCTCAACTTTCTTTTGAGCATTTTTTGCATGTATCGGCAGCCGGGCATCAGCCCAGCTTGTCTCCGTTTTTGACCTTCTTGTCCGGGGCGATCAGCACCACGCCCCCCTCGCTGTATGTACCCAGCACCAGGATTTCGGACATAAAATCCGCGATCTGCCGCGGCGGGAAATTGACAACCGCCAGCACCTGCTTGCCCACCAGCTCCTCGGGGCTGTAGTGGTCCGTGATCTGTGCGGAGGATTTCTTGACGCCGATTTCCTCCCCCAGATCCACCAGCAGCTGATAGGCCGGCTTCCGGGCCTTTGCAAAGACCTTTGCCTCCGTGATCGTCCCCACGCGGATGTCCAGCTTCATAAAATCGTCAAATGTTGCCATAGAACCGTCTCCTTTTCTCAGCTGACCCGGTAATGACCCACGATGTCATCCCGGCCCTCTAAAATATCCTCCTCGTAATACCGCTGGTACGGGTGGGCGTGGTGGATCACAAAGGGGACGCCCCGGCCATTGCGCTTGTCGGACACAATGCCGATGTGCCCCGTGAAGATCACGATGTCCCCGCCCTGCCACTGGTCGATCTGGCCCAGGTCGGTGGTCAGTGCCGTGGCATTATTTTTAAAATAGATCCGCAGATTGCTGACCCTGCGGAAGTCGATGTTCTTGTCCACATCCTCAATGCCGTACTGCTCCCGGTGGGCGTGTACATCCGCATCCACCAGCAGCATCAGGTCGTACCCAGCGCCCCGCAGCCCGAAGGCCACCACATCCGTGCACACGCCGTATTCGTCGTCGGGATAGCCCGTGCCATAGTATTTGCTCTTGTATTTGGGCTTCGTGGCCAGATATTCCCAGGCACTCTGCAAGATATCCGTCTGGTCGTCTACCCCGTCGCCGTCCTTGTCCACGGCGCTTGTGTAGGGCGTGATGCCGAAGTCCGCGTTGGTATACTTCCGGTGGGGCAGATAGTTAAAGCGGTACAGCACATAGATCAAAGCCAGCGCAAAAACCGCCAGAGCGCCCAGCAGGATCCCTTTCTTCTTCGTCATACCTCCGCCCTTTCTCCGCATCTTTTGTAAGTGTGCAAGGATTTATCAATGCGAGGGCGCACCGCACCTTTGTAAAACCCTGTCATTGCGAGGGCGCACCGTGCCCGTGGCAAAGCGAGGCGTCGAGGACGCCGCCCCCTACGAAGTTCTATCGGTGAATGGTGTGTAGGGGTCGGCCTCCCGGAC
>URSX01000122.1 GCA_900550615.1 uncultured Eubacteriales bacterium | reverse complement strand
ACCGAGATACTTTTGCGTAACACCTTTCTTATTGCGGAAGAAGCGAATACGTTCACCAATCGCCATAACTGCCAACTCCAATCTATGTAATGGGGGACACTTGGAGTATAACAGATATGTTTAGAACTGTCAAGCAAAATATAAATAAATTTGTTTATATTTTCTTCTTGGAAAGCCTTGACATAACGGAATATAGTTAGTATAATAGAGCCAGCATTAAACAAATAGCGTTATCATTCAAGAAAGGAGGAACCAGCATGGAGAACAAGTTTATCCGGGTGGACGAGGTAGCGGACGAGCTGGGCGTGTCGAGGCCCTACGCCTACAAGCTCATTCGCCAGCTCAACGAGGAACTGAAAGGAAAGGGCTTCATCACCATTGCAGGGCGGGTCAACCGCCAGTATTTCAACGAACGGCTTTACGGAGCCAGAAAGGAAGTGAACGAAAATGCCGGTATTTAAGGACGAAAAGCGGGGCACATGGTACGTCATGGCGTGGTATCGGGACTGGACGGGGGAGCGTAAGCAGAAGTGCAAGCGGGGCTTTCCCACCAAGCGGGAGGCCCAGGACTGGGAGCGCAGCTTTCAAATGCAGACCGCCGCCGACATGGATATGACCTTTGAAGCCTTTGTCGAGCTTTACACCAAGGACGTGGCCCGGGACATGGTGCTGGCGGCCAATCAGGCGGGCTGCGCCTTTCTGGGCAGGCCCCTGGTGGAGGCCACCGGCTCCCTGCGCAATTTCCGGGTGCAGGCCCAGATCAGCGGCGTGGACGAGGAGACGGCCTTTCACGCGGCGGTGCGGGAGCTGGCAGGACGGCTGGAGAGCTGGGAACGGCCCGGGCCCATCCACCGGGTGCTGGCTCTCCACGCTTCCCAGCGCAGTACCTCCAACACCCTGGCCTTCTGGGAGCTGGTGCGCAGGGGTCTGCCGCCGGAGATGGAGGTGGAGGAGATCGGCCTGCGCAACGGCACCGTGCCGGACTGCAACGGGTGCAGCTACACCGCGTGCCTGCACTTCGGAGAGCTGGGGAGCTGCTTTTACGGCAGCGGCCCTATGGTGGAGGAGGTCTACCCCGCTGTGCGCCGGTGCGACGCGCTGGTGATGCTGTGCGCCAACTATAACGACGCCCTGTCCGCCAACCTCACCGCCTGCGTAAACCGGCTGACAGCTCTGTTCCGCCAGCAGAGGTTTTACGACAAGAGACTGTTTGGTCTGGTGGTGTCCGGGTATTCCGGGGGTGACTTGCTGGCCCGGCAGTTGATATCCGCCCTGAACATGAACAAATCCTTTTTCCTGCCGCCCCACTTCTGCCTGCTGGAAACGGCCAACGAGCGGGGAAGCCTGGTGCGCCTGCCGGGGATCGGGCAGAGGGCGCTGGATTTTGCGAGACAGATCGCGGACGCGTGAGAAAAAACATCGGATGAAGACGGAACAGAGGAGAAATATCCATGACACTGTACATCAATTGCTGCCCCCGGCGGGAATCCCGCACGGACCGGCTGGCCCGGGCGCTGCTGGCGAAGCTGGGGGACTACGAGGAGCTGCGGCTGTATGACGAGCCGCTGCAGGCCCTGGACGAGAAAAGGCTGGAGGTGCGGGAGACGCTGCTGGCCCAGGGGGAATTTTCACAGGAGCAGTTTCGCTATGCCAGACAGTTTGCTCAGGCGGACAGGATCGTTGTGGCGGCGCCCTTCTGGGATCTGTCCTTCCCGGCGCAGCTGAAGATATACATTGAAAGCATCTATGCCAGCGGCATTGTCACCCGGTATGACGACCGGGGACGGCCGGAGGGCCTGTGCCGGGGGGAGAAGCTGTACTACGTCACCACCGTCGGCGGGCCCTTTGACGGGCGGTTTGGCTATGAGTACATCAAGGCCCTTGCCACGGAGTATTTCGGCATTCCCCAGGTGGAACTGGTCATGGCGGAGGGGCTGGACATAGAGGGAGCCGACCCGGAGGCCATCTTGCGGAAGGCCGCAGCGGAGCACGGACTATCAATTTGAACAAAAATCAACCCGTTGACAGGCGGGAAATTATACTATATAATATAAACAACGCGCGAGAAGGGGCAGAAACCAGGAGAGCGGCCTGCGCGAAATGAAAGAAAGAGGAAGAATGCTTATGAAACGAAGAGCAGCCAGCCTGCTGCTGGCGGTGGTGATGGTGCTGTGCCTGCTGCCTGCCACGGCTTTTGCCGCCGCGGGGAAAGCCATTGCCTCCGGTGTGTGCGGGGCAAGCGGCGATACCGTTCGCTGGGAACTGAGCGAGAGCGGCACCCTGACCATCAGCGGCAAGGGCGCCATGGAGGACTACTACAGCCAGAGGACCTCCTGGGACAAGTATAAGGACAAGATCACGGCTGTGGTGGTCGAAAAGGGCGTGACGAAAATAGGGTGCAGCGCCTTCCAGGACTGCCAGGCGCTGGTAACGGCCAGCATCGCCTCCGGTGTGAAGGAGATCGGGGACAAGGTGTTCAGCGGCTGCGTCAGCCTGGAGAAGGTGAACATTCCCAAGGGGGTCAAGTCCATTGGGGTGGAGCTTTTCTTCCAGTGCGTGAGCCTGGAGAACGTAACGCTGCCGGAAGGTGTGAACGACATATGGGAGAGCGCGTTCCGCCTGTGCGTGAGCCTGAAAAAGATCAATATTCCGGCCAGTGTACAGCATATCGGCCCCTTTGTGTTCGAGAACTGCCTGAGCATGGAGAAGATCACCGTGGCCTCCGGAAACAAGAACTACGCTTCCAGAGACGGCGTTTTGTACAGCGTGGATCCGAGCACGAAGAAACTGACCACGCTGCTCAAGTGCCCCGGGGGCAAGAGCGGCAGCGTGACCGTGGCCAAGGGCGTGACGGGGATCGACCAGGCGGCCTTTGAAAACTGCCTGGGCGTGACGGCCGTGACACTGCCGGAGGGGCTGGAAGGTATTTTCGACAACGCGTTCCTCTCGTGCATGGGTCTGGAGAAGATGACGATCCCGGCCAGCGTCAAGATAATTGGCGAGAATGCGTTCCTGGGCTGCATCGGCCTGGAGAAATTTACAGTAGCCGCGAAAAACCAGACCTTTACCACGGTGGATGGCGTGCTGTATTCCAAAGACAGATCGGAGCTGCTCCAGTGCCCCGGCGGCAAAATGGGAGATGTGACGATCCCCGCCGAAACATCGAGCATGTACGAAAATGCCCTGGCTCTCTGCCTGGGCGTGGAGAATATCCGGGTGGCCTCCGGCAACCGGTATTTTGCCGCGCTGGATGGGGTCCTGTACTCCAGATATCTGACAGAGCTGCTCCAGTGCCCCGGCGGTAAGCAGGGCGCGGTGACGATCCCAGCGGAGACCACCGGGATCCGGACGGGCGCTTTCCAGGGGTGCATGGGTGTGACAGGCTACCAGGTGGAGAAGGGCAGCAAGTCCTTTGCCGCCCAGGATGGAGTCCTGTATAACAAGAAGATGACCACCCTGGTCCAGTGCCCCATGTGGACAGAGGGAGACTTTGCCATCCCCAAGAGCGTCAGCACCATTGGAGACGGCGCGTTTACCAACTGTATGCTGCTGACCTCCGTGATGGTGCCCACCAGCGTGAAGAAGGTCGGGGCACAGGCATTTGCCGGCTGCCTGAGCCTGGCGGATGTGTACTACGCGGGCACGGAAAAGCAGTGGAATGCGATCTGGGTGCAGGAAGGCAATGACATATTCTCCCAGGCGGAGATACATTATAATTATAAGTGGACTCTGCGGCCCGTTACCGCTAAGGCGGAGTACATCGCCTCCAGCGGCAAGCCCTACATCAAGTGGGAGGCCGTCA
>URSX01000121.1 GCA_900550615.1 uncultured Eubacteriales bacterium | reverse complement strand
CGTTCAGGGCGAAGGAGTCAGCGCCGGTGTAGTGGGGGATGCCGGCCTTGGCCAGGGTCTCATAGATGGAGAGCTCAGCGGTCATCACGGTGTTGTCGGTGGGGGTGAACACAGCGTCCACCTTGTCGGCGATGAGACTGTTCACGGCCAGGCTGATCTCGTCGGTGGTGGTGCCGTTATAATCCTTGTAGGAAACGCCCTTCTTATCCAGATATGCCTTGGCGTTCTTGATGGGAGTGGTGGAGGAGTCCTGGCCCTGGTCATACAGCAGAGCGATGTTCTTGGCATCGGGGTTGGCGGCGAAGATCAGGTCCAGCACAGCGTCGGTATCCAGATAGTCGGAGGAGCCGGTGATGTTGGCACCGGGGGCCTCCAGGCTCTCCACCAGGCCCGCGCTGACGGGATCGGACACAGCGGCGAAGACCACAGGGATGTCGGTGCCCTCGGTAGCGGCCTGCATGGCCACGGCCACGGGGGTGGCCACGCCGATCATCAGGTCCACCTTATCGGCGATGAAGTTGGCGATGATCTGGTTCATGACGGTGGCGTCGGCGTTGCAGTTGTCATAGCTGATGTTGAAGGTGACGCCCTTCTCCTGGCCGATGGCCTTGAGCTGGGACTCGATGTTGGACACGATCTGGTTCAGGGACGCATCGTCCACATAGTTGCAGATGCCAACCTTATAGGTGGTGGTTCCGGCAGAGTTGCTGTCGGTTTTTGTATCGCTGTCGGCCTTTTTGCCGCAGGCGAAGAGGGACAGGGCCAGCACAGCGGCCAGCGCCAGGGAGAGCAGCTTCTTCACGGTGTTCTTTTTCATTTCTGATTACCTCCAAAATATAATATGTTTCAGGTGGCGGATGGAGGGGCCGTTGCCGGCGGCCGGAACTTAAAAAACAAAAAAAGACCCTTGCCCCACATGGGACAAAAGCCTCTGCTTCTGCGATACCACCCAAATTGACATCTTGCGATGCCCACTCGCTTTTACGCACCATCATGCGTACCCCACGGATAACGGGAGGGTTCCCGTCGGACCCTACTTAGGAACGTGTCCTGTTCAAGCCGCCCTCGGAAGGCCATTCACGCCGCCGCGCATCGCTCCGATCTCACCACCCGAAGCTCTCTTGGGATGCCCTGTGCTGCGCTACTTTTCTTCCTCACAGGTTTGTCATCTGAAATTAAGCGCATTATAATCGCATTTTCTGCTGTTGTCAATACCTTTTTCAGAAATATTTTGGCGATTTTTTGAATCCTTTGACTTGCTGCTGCCGCAGATGGTACAATAACGGCAGTACCGCCTACAGGAGGGAACGCTATGATCTATTACACCGCCGACCTGCACTTTCACTATGCGCCCATGCTGCCCGGACGGCCCTTTGACACTGTGGAGGAAATGGACGAGGCCCTCATCCGCGGCTGGAACGAGACCGTAGCGGATGGAGACACAGTATATGTGGTGGGGGACGTGGGCTACAACGGCGGCCACGTGCCGCTGGATGCGCTGCGGCGGCTCCGGGGCCGCAAGCACCTCATCCGGGGCAACCACGACACGGGATTTGCCGACGCCGAGCGGCTGTATGAATGCTTTGAAACGGTGACGGACTTCAACGAGATCGACGACGGGGAGAGCCACATCCTGCTGTGCCACTACCCCATTATATACCGCAAGAGGGGGTATATGATCCATGGCCACCTGCACCACGGCCGGGGGGAGGAGTACCAGATGCTCCGGGAGCTGCCCAAGGTGCTCAACGCCGGCGTGGATGTGAATTTTTACCGCCCGGTAACCCTGGAGCAGCTGGTGGAGAACAACCGGGCCTACTATGCCGGAGAGCTGGACGATGCGATCCCGCCGCCGCCCCGGGCGGGGCAGATGGGTGGCTGCCGGCGAAGCCGGACTTCCGGCCCATCCCGCCGCGCCCGCAGGAGTGAAAACTTTCCAAGAATAGAGTTAAAAATCCAGCGTATCAAAAAGCCTCGCAGAGTTCGCGTCCGCAGACGCGAAAAATTCAGATGCTTTTGTCGGAAAACCCAGAGTTTTTTCGTCGGTCTAAATCAAAACCTCCGGCTTAGCCGGAGGTTTTGATTGGCTAGGGCTGGGGATCAGCGGTGCTCTCTTTTCTTTCTGAGCACCACGGGCGCGCCGGCCAGCACGCCGCCAACAAACAGCAGAGAGAGCCAAAGGACGATGCTGCTGTTATCGCCGGTCTCCGGGGAATCGGTGTTGCTGCCGGGGTCGGTGTTGTCACCGGGCTTATCGTTGTTGCCGGGATCGGTATTGCCGGCGGACTGGATCTCAAATTCCGTGCTGCAATCGCCGTCGGTGTAAACAACGGTCAGGGTATGCTTGCCGGCGGAAAGTGTGGTCAGATAGGAGGCCTTCAGCGTCACGACGGTGGAGCCGGAGGCGGCGGTGTACTGATCCGCGGTGAGGAGCTTGCCATCCACCTGAACGCCGGTGAACTTGGAGAGATCGCCGTTGGCGGCAAATCTCAGCGTACCGCCGCTGTTCTGCGTCCAAGTGCCATTTGCGCCCTCGGTGATCTTATAATCGGGCGACGTGTCGGATGTCTGCGGCGCCATGGTCAGGTCGGTGTAGGCCCAGAAGGCGTATATTCTGCCGCTGGAATCGTAGTCCGGATCCACGTTAACGAGCCGGTAGCTATAAAGCGTGCCGTTGATCTTCAGCTTGGTATTGATGCCGAAGTAGTAGCCCGCGCCGCCGTCTGTGTCGGCGGCGGGCTTGCTGCCGCAGGCGATCAGCAGCAGCGCCATCGAGAACTTTATCCCGCCGATCACAGAGCGGGAATAGGCGGAAGCCATGCGAATATAAACAAAAAACTGCCCGGCAGGGAAACCTGCCGGGCAGCTCGTTGTGCCGAAAAAAGCATTTTCAGCTTTGATTTTTCTTTTTAAAAAGCGATCCGCCTGCCTCCATTGTCACCAAGGCCAGCATCATCAGCCCTGCGCCCGCATAGCCCCGGGCCGTCAGCCGCTCTCCGGCCAGGAAAAAGGCCACGATGGCTGAAAACAGAGGCTCCAGGGTGAAAATGAGGCCCACATGGACGGCGGAGGTGTACTTTTGCTGCACGGCGGTGATGGCGAAGGCGATCCCCGTGCAGAAGATGGACAGAAACAGGGCGCTGCCCCAGCCGGTGGCCGTCTGCGGCAGGCAGGGGGTCTCAAACAGCAGGGATAGCAGCAGCATAGTGATGCCGGTGATCAGCTGCTGGAACACGCCCAGCTGCAGGGCGTCCACCTCCGGCTGACCCACGGCATGCTCCACCACCAGAAGGTTGATGGCGTAGCCCAGAGCGCACAGCAGGCAGATCAGGTCGCCCACCGCCGGGCGGAAATCGTCCCCCAGGGTCAGCAGAGCCAGCCCCACTGCGCACAAAACAAGGCTCAGAAGCATCCGCCGGTCCGGCCTCTTCCGGTACACCAGAAAGCTCAGAAGCGGCGTGGTGACCGCCGGCAGTGAGCAGATGAAGCCCGCGTTGGAGATGGAGGTATACAGCAGCCCCACCGTGGCGCCGATATAGGTCAGGGTCAGGGACAGACCCGCCGGGATGGCATAGAGCAGGGTCCTGCGGCTTGC
The DNA here is from genome assembly GCA_900550615.1 of uncultured Eubacteriales bacterium. Classification (GTDB taxonomy): domain Bacteria; phylum Bacillota; class Clostridia; order Oscillospirales; family Oscillospiraceae; genus Vescimonas. The sequence goes on along the minus strand of URSX01000121.1, from coordinate 294 downwards.
GCCCCGCAGCCGGGGCAGCAGCGCGATCCCCAGCAGCGCAAAGGCCAGCAGAAACCGGAACGCACACAGGGCGAAGGGGGGCATTTCCACCAGAACCAGGTCGGACAGGTAATAGGAGCCGCCCCAAAGGCCGGTGACCAGCACCAGCAGCAGATCCGCTTTTCTTTGCCTTGTCACAGGGCAGCGCCTCCTCGGATGGTTTTGAAAAAAGTCTCCCGAAACAAGAGCTTCGGGAGACTTGGTGCCGGTGACCGGACTCGAACCGGTACGCTGTCGCCAGCGGTGGATTTTGAG
>URSX01000120.1 GCA_900550615.1 uncultured Eubacteriales bacterium | reverse complement strand
CCAGCATAGCTGGCGGGCCTCCTTTGTTTCGCAGGGGAATTCCGTTTTGAACCGTTGGGCTTTGGAGAGCCGGAAGTACAGGATGTGGCGTTTACAGCAATCTCCCGGCCAGGCGGCCGCTGGACCAAGCCCACTGAAGATTATAGCCGCCGCAGTCGCCGTCAATATCCAGCAGCTCGCCGCAGGCGTAAAGGCCCGGCACCAGGCGGCTTTGCAGGGTGTGGGGATCAAATTCGGAGGTATCCAACCCTCCGGCGGTGACCTGGGCCTGGTCAAAGCCGCATGTGCCGGTGACGGGGAGGGAAAAATCCTTACATGTTTCGGCCAGATAGGCCAGATCCAGGTCTGTCAGGGCGTGCAAGGGTGCGGCGGGGGAGAAACCGGCGGCCTTTACCACCACCTGGCCCAGACGACTGTGGAGAACTCCGGCGAAGATGCAGCCGGCGGTCTGTTCGGTGACAAATTGGCCCGGCTTGGCATCCCGGCGGGCGCGCAGGTGGGTGAGGATCTCGCCCGGACTCTTTTCCGCCCACAGATCCAGATGCAGGATCAGGCCGTCGCCGCCGGTGGCGGCATAGCGGGAAATTTCAAACACAGCGGGGCCGCTGACACCGTACTCGGTAAAGAGAATTTCTCCCTCGTTTTCGGCCAAAGCCTGGCTGCCCCGGTGGAGGGCCAGCCGGGCGGGGGTCTTGACACCCTTGAGGGAGCGGGGATAGGTGGGATCGGTCTTGATCTGCACCAGGGAGGGGTACAGGGCCGTGCGGTGGTGTCCCAGAGACTTGGCCAGCTTATAGCCGTCCAGCACGCCGCCTACCTTGCTGCCAGCCGCGCCGCCGCAGGCCAGTATTACCTTATTTATATTCCGGAGCCTTTCTCCGGAGGCGAAGGTGACGGCGAAGACATCGCCCTTTTTGCGGATATCGGCCACCCCGTCGCCAGAGAGGAGACGCAGGCGGGGGTGCTCCAGACCGTAGCGCAGCACATCCAGGACGGAATTGGCCATGTTGGAGCGGGGGTAAATCTTGCCGTCCGGCTCTGTGACTGTCTCCAGGCCCAAAGCGTTGAAATAAGCGAGCGTGTCCGCCACCGGAAATTGCTCCAGCGCAAAGTGGCAGAAGTCCGGGGACTGACCATGGTAGTGGCCGGGGGCGGCATGGAGATTGGTGAGGTTACAGCGACCGTTGCCGGTGGAGAGGAGCTTGCGGCCTACCCGGGACTGCCGCTCCGAGAGGAGAACGGTGTTCTGCGGGTCTTCCAGAGCCGTCAGCGCTGCCAGCATCCCCGATGCACCGCCGCCGATGATAAGAACGGTCCGGCTCATTGCTCTGCCTCCAGCCGCCGCCGGGTGAGATAGCCCTCCAGCATCAGGCTGGCAGCCACGGCGTCTACGATTTTCTTGCGCTGCTTACCGTTTTTGCCGTTTCCGAAGAGAATGGCGTGGGCCTCTACGGTGCTGCGGCGCTCGTCCCAGAGGATCAGGGGCAGGCCGATAGTCTCTTTGAGAACTTCGCCCAGGGCGGCGCATTTTTCCGCCCGGGGGCCCAGGGTGCCGTCCATATTCTTGGGGTAGCCCAGTACCAGGCGCTCCACGCCGTGCTCGGCGATGAGGGACTGGATTTGGGACACCACCTCCTCCTGGCGGCGGGAGTTTATGACTGTGGTGAAGCCTGCCAGGGTCTCCAGACGGTCAGAGATGGCGATGCCGGTGTGGGCATCGCCGTAGTCTATGGCCATGATCTTCATAGTGATTGCACCTTTCCAAAACGCCAAGGGGCGGATTTTTCCTCTCTATCGTCAGTGTGCCGGAAAGTCTTTTCGACACACTGAATAAGTTTTTGAAACTCAGAAATAGTTTCAAAAACGATTGATTTCAATGGTGGGGACACCCTTCTTGGGCTTCTCTCACACACCCTTCCTTACCGCTTTCACAAACATACCGCTTTATCGGCAGCTTCATCATACCACCAGTTGGGGGCGATGGCAACAATTCCGATGATTTTCCCACAAAAAAATGTGGATTTTTTGCAAAAAACAGGTTGACCGCTTGCCAAAACAGTGATAAAATAAGCATTACCTGTGAGTATGGGCTTTTCTTTTTGCGCGCTTTTCGCTTCGGCGCGGGGGAGGGTTTTGCAGAGCAGGGAGGCAAACGGCTGATTCCGGTCCGCCGGGCAGCCCAATCTAATAAGGAGGTGCCGTTAGATGCGCGTGAAGATTACTTTGAGATGCAACGAGTGCAAGCAGAGAAACTACAACACGATGAAGAACAAGAAGAACAGTCCTGATCGTCTCGAGATGAACAAGTATTGCCCCTTCTGCAGAAAGCATACGGTTCACACCGAAACCAAGTGATTGGATGAAAAGAAAGGTTGTGTAACGATGGCTGAAGCTAACAAGGCAAAGAAGGATCGCGGCAAGTGGTTCCGCGAGATGAGAAGCGAGCTGAAAAAGGTCGTTTGGCCCGACGGCAAGACGACGGCGAAGAACACCGGTACGGTGATCCTGTGCTCTCTGGGCGTGGGTGTGTTTATCTGGGTGTTTGACGCGGTGGCCGTTCTGGCGGTCAAGACGCTGGTCGGCCTGTTCGCCGCTTGAGGAGCAGAACATGGCTGATAACGCAAAATGGTATGTACTTCATACCTATTCCGGCTATGAAAACGCGGTAAAGGCCGCCATTGAAAAATCTGTGGCTAACCGTGGCCTGGAAGACATGGTCCAGAAGATGGAGACCCCCCTGGAGACCGTGACCGAGGTCACGGAGGCAGGCGTCATGAAGGAAGTGGAGCGGAAGGTATTCCCCGGTTATGTGCTCATTAAGATGGTGCTGACCGACGATACCTGGCATCTGGTCCGCAATATCCGCGGCGTCACCGGCTTCGTGGGAGAGGCCAACAAGGCTATCCCTCTGACAGAGGAGGAAGTGGCCGCCCTGGGCGTGGAAAAGCACGAGATCGTGGTGCTGTATCATGTGGGCGACACCGTGAAGATCACGGAGGGCCCACTGGCCAGCTTCACAGGTATCGTGGAGGAGATCGAGCCCGAGAAGAACAAGGTTCGGGTGGTGGTCTCCATGTTCGGCAGAGAGACCCCGGTGGAGCTGGAGCTCGACCAGGTGGAGGTTCTGTCCTGAGGCGCAGCAGACTCTGCGCGTAATGGCCGGGGCATGACCACTCCGGCACAAGTGGGAGAGACGCCTGAGCGTCTCGCCAAAAGCGAACACGGCACTGGGCCGGTCGCTACCACATTATGAAAAAGGAGGTGCCTGTTATGGCACAGAAAGTCGTTGGTTATGTAAAACTGCAGATTCCTGCAGGTAAAGCAACTCCCGCACCCCCCGTTGGCCCCGCTCTGGGTCAGCACGGCGTGAACATCGCCGCTTTCACCAAGGAGTTCAATGAGCGGACGAAGAACGATATGGGTCTCATTATCCCCGTGGTCATCACGGTGTATGCCGACCGTTCCTTCTCCTTCATTACGAAGACTCCTCCCGCAGCCGTCCTCATCAAGAAGGAGTGCAACATTGAGTCTGGTTCCGGCGTTCCCAACAAGGAGAAGGTCGCTACCATTTCCAAGGCCTCCATTCAGAAGATCGCTGAGATGAAGATGCGCGATCTGAACGCTGCTTCCCTGGAAGCCGCTATGAGCATGATCGCTGGTACCGCACGCTCCATGGGCGTTGTCGTCGGTGAATAAGGAGGGTGTAAGGTATGTTTAGAGGTAAGAAATATCAGGAGAGCGCCAAGCAGATCGATAAGGCCGCTCTGTACGATCCCAAGGAAGGGCTGGAACTCATCTGCAAGACCGCTTCCGCTAAGTTTGATGAGACTGTCGAGCTGCATGTGAAGCTGGGCGTGGACTCCCGTCACGCTGACCAGCAGGTCCGCGGTGCCATCGTGCTGCCCAACGGCACCGGCAAGTCCGTGCGCGTGCTGGTGTTCGCCAAGGGCGACAAGGCCGAGGCTGCCAAGGCCGCCGGTGCCGACTATGTGGGCGATATGGATCTGGTGGAAAAGATCCAGAAGGAAAACTGGTTCGACTTCGACGTGGTGGTCGCTACTCCCGACATGATGGGTGTGGTGGGCCGTCTGGGTAAGGTCCTGGGCCCCAAGGGTCTGATGCCCTCTCCCAAGTCCGGCACTGTGACCCCCGACGCTGCCAAGGCCGTCACCGAGGCTAAGGCCGGTAAGGTGGAGTATCGTTTGGACAAGACCAACATCA
>URSX01000119.1 GCA_900550615.1 uncultured Eubacteriales bacterium | reverse complement strand
TCCAAACAAAAAAAGAGAAAGAGTATTTTCAACAAATACTCTTTCTCTAAGCACGGCGTCTCCCAGAAATTCCAGCCGTTCGTTGCTGCCCATACCTGCCCCCCGGTGCTCATTGGCGTAGGAGCTGTGCTGCATGGCGTTTTCCAGCAGGGCGCGGTTTTTGAACCGATAACCCAGCTTTTCCTCCAGTGTGAACATGAAAAAACTCCTCTCCACAGCTGAAAAAGGAAACCCCAGCGGCGCAAAAAGCTCCCGCAGCCTGATAAGAATTTTCGCCCACGCACATGTCGCGGGCGAAAATGATCTCAGTTTTTTCGTGTCCGCAGAGGCGGACACTGCGAGACTTCTTTCCTGTGGGGTCTCTTTTTTCAACCGTTGATTTTATGATTCAAATACTGCACGCAGTCCCGCACGGTCTTCAGCCCGGCCAGATCCTCCTCGTCGATCTCGCCTACGTCGAACTCCTCCTCCATGGCCATGACCAGCTCCACCAGGTCCACGGAGTCCGCGCCCAGGTCGTCCACGAACGAGCTGTCCATGGTGATCTCCTCCGCATCGATGGCAAACTGCTCGGCGATGAGATCCTGCATCGTTTTGAAAATTTCCTCTGCTGTCATATCGAGTTTTTCTCCTTTCGGATATGTCTTGAAAAATAATACGGCATCGGCGTATGTATGTCAATAGTCAAATAGGCATTTACTGCTCAATTTTCATCAAATTCACATTTTCCTCAATTTTTTCAATAAGGCCGCTGCGGGCGAAGGCCGCCGCCTGACCGACGGCATTTTCAACGGCCTCGGCGTTGGAGGCCCCGTGGGCCTTGATGACGGCCTTGGAGATGCCGATGAAGGCGGTGCCGCCCACCTTATTGGGGTCCAGCTTGTCCTTGAAGGCGTTGAGGCCCGGCATCACCGCCAGAGCGGCCAGCTTTGTCAGCAGATTTTTCTTGAACATCCCCTTCAGGGCCGCCCCGGCAAAGGAGCCTACGCCCTCCATGGTTTTCAGCAGGATATTCCCGGAAAAGCCATCCGTCACGATGACGTCGCAGCCGCCCTTGATGGCCTCCTTGGCCTCGATATTGCCGATGAAATGCAGGTGTCCGGCAGCATCGGCCTCCTTCAGCCGGGCCAGGGTCTGCTTCTGCAGGTCTGTACCCTTGCTGTCCTCGGTGCCGATGTTCAGCAGGCCCACCCGAGGCCTCTCCAAGCCCAGCACCTGCTGGGCATAAAAGCTGCCCAAATAGGCAAACTGCACCAGGTACTCCGGCGTACACTCGGCGTTGGCGCCGCAGTCGATCAAAACAGCCTGTCCCGTGGTGGTGGGGATCACCGGTGCCATAGCGGCCCGGCGGATGCCGTGGATGCGCTTGGTGATAAGAGTCGCTCCGGTGAGCAGGGCCCCGGTGGACCCGGCGGAGACCAGCGCATCCGCCTTCCCCTCTCGGAGCATAGTCAATCCCACACCCATGGAGGTGTCCTTCTTCCGGCGGAACACCGTGGCCGGGTCATCGCACATATCCACTGTCTGGGAGGTGGGGACGATCTCCACCCCCTGGGGCAGCTCCCCTTGGCCGCACTGGGCCAGGGCATCCCGGATGGCGCTCTCGTCCCCGGTGAGGGCAATGTCCACGCCCCAGTGCTTCTGTCCGGCCAGGGCGCCCTTTACGATCTCCAGGGGCGCATTGTCACCGCCCATAGCGTCTACAATGATCTTCATCAGCTCAGCACCTCCTCGCGCATTTGGTCAATAATCTGCAAAGAACGGGCAGAAAGCTCCGCATTCTTGTTTCGCTTTCCCTTTACCCTATGGTCAAGGGGCGGAATGATCCCGAAATTGATATTCATAGGCTGGAAAACGCCCACGCTTTCGTTACTCACATACAGACCCAGGGCGCCGATGGCCGTCTCCCGGGGAAAGTCAATGGGAGCCTGTCCCTTCAGCCGCCGGGCCAGCTCGATGCCGGCCAGGAACCCGCTGGCGCAGGACTCCACATAGCCCTCCACTCCGGTCATCTGCCCGGCAAAGGTGATGCGGGGCTGGCTTTTCAGCCGGTAGTAGCGGTCGAGCAGCCGGGGCGAATCCAGATAGGTGTTCCGGTGCATCACTCCGTAGCGCAGGAACTGGGCGTTTTTCAAGGCCGGGATCATGGTGAATACCCGCTTCTGCTCGGGCCATTTCAGGTGGGTCTGGAAGCCCACCAGGTTGTAGATCGACCCCTCCGCGTTGTCCTTTCGCAGCTGCACCACGGCGTAGGGCTCCCGCCCGGTCTTGGGATCCTTCAGCCCTCTGGGCTTCAGCGGCCCATAGCGCAGGGTGTCCTCTCCCCGCCGGGCCATGACCTCCACTGGCATGCAGCCCTCGAACACCTGCCCGTCCTCAAACCCGTGGACCGCTGCCTCCTCCGCCTTCGTCAGCTCCTGCCAGAAAGCCAGGTACTCATCCTTTTCCATGGGACAGTTGATGTAGTCCGGGGTGCCCTTGTCGTAGCGGGAGGCGAAGTACGCCGACTCCATGTCAACGCTCTCAAAGCTCACCAGCGGTGCCGCCGCGTCGAAAAAGTTCAGCGTGGTGTTCTCCTGTCCCAGCAGACCCAGCAGCTCCCGGGCAAAGGCGTCGGAGGTCAGCGGCCCTGTGGCCACCAGCACCTCTCCCTGGGGCATCTCGGTGACCTCTCCCGGCACCACCGTGATGCCCGGATGGTTTTTTATCTCCTCAGTCACCATCCGGGCAAAGCCGTGGCGGTCCACCGCCAACGCGCCCCCGGCGGGAACGCGGGTGGCGTCGGCACAGCGCAGGATCAGGCTGTCCAGCCGCCGCAGCTCCTCCTTCAGCAGTCCCACTGCGTTTTCCAGCTGATCCGAGCGCAGCGAGTTGCTGCAGCACAGCTCCGCAAAATATTCCGTTGTGTGGGCGGGGATCATTTTCTCCGGCTTCATCTCCCGCAGCGTCACTTCAATGCCCCGCTGGGCCAGCTGCCAGGCAGCCTCGCTGCCGGCCAGTCCCGCACCGATCACCGTCACATGCATGGTTTACTCCTTTTCGGCCGTCTTTTTTGTCTTTTTGGCCGTGGTTTTGGTCGTGGTTTTTGTTGTGGTCTTTGCCGCGGTTTTTGCCGTCTTACCGGTCTTGCTCCCCGCCGTCTTTTTCCCGGCAGCCGCCGTCTTTTTTTCGGCGGTATCGGTCTTCTTCTGGTAGCCCCGCTTGTCCTCCGGCAGGAAGTTGGAGCACTCCGGATTGATGCAGAAGGGCTTGTTGAAGCCCCGGCCGGATTTTTTGAACATGGTCTGGCCGCACACCGGGCAGTCCTCCTTGGTGGGCACATCCCAGGTGCGGAAGTCGCAGCGCTGGCTCTCATCGGCGGCGGTGGAGCGGTCGCAGCAGTAGTAGGTATACTGCTTGCCGGTCTTCTGGCTGACACCGGTGCGCTTCATGAGCCGCCCGCCGCACTTGGGGCAGCGGCCTGGCATCTGGACTACCAGGGGCTTGGTGAATGTACACTCCGGATAGCCCGGGCAGGCCAGAAATCGGCCAAAACGGCCGGTTTTTACCACCATGTTGCGCCCGCAGACATCGCATTTCTCCTCGCTGACCTCGTCGGGCACCTTGATATACACGCCCTCCATATCCTTTTCCACCTGGGTGAGGTTCTGGTCAAAGTCGCCGTAGAACTCGCCCAGCAGAGCCTTCCAGTTCTTGTCGCCGGACTCCACCTCGTCCAGCTCCTTTTCCATGTTGGCGGTGAACTTCACGTCCACGATCTTTGGGAAGCGCTGGCACATAAGGTCATTGACCACGGAGCCCAGAGGGGTCATACGCAGGTACTTACCCTCCTTCACCACATACTCCCTATCCAGAATGGTAGAGACCGTGGGGGCATAGGTGGAGGGACGGCCAATGCCGTTTTCCTCCAGGGCGCGGATGAGGGATGCGTCGGTAAAATGGGCCGGAGGCTGGGTGAAATGCTGCAGCGGCTCCATATGATCCAGCACCACGCTCTCCCCCTGCTCCAGAGGCGGCAGGGCCGGCTCCTTGTCCTCCTTCTCCTCGTCCCGGCTCTCCTCATAGACAGCGGTATAGCCGGCAAATTTCAGGTTGCTGGCGCTGGCGCGGAAAGTGTGCTCCCCGGCATCCAGCTCCACGGAAACGCTGTCATAGACGGCGTTGGCCATCTGGCTGGCCAGAAAACGGCTCCAGATCAGCCGGTACAGCCGGTACTGCTCCCCGGTGAGGTCGCCCTTCACCTGCTCGGGGGTCAGGGC
>URSX01000118.1 GCA_900550615.1 uncultured Eubacteriales bacterium | reverse complement strand
AAGAGAACCCCGCCCCTACGGAGAGGTTGCAAGAGGTGCGGGGAAAGAATCCCCCAGTCACGGCTGCGCCGTGCCAGCCACCTTCGGGCAAGGGGGCCTTGGGGACGGGGGGACGCGGATGTCCCTGTTGCGGTGCCCAAAATTTCTGCGCTGCCTTACGGCGGACACTTGAAATTTTGACCGCGGCCACTCGCTCACCTCGCTTATTCTGTCGCAGGCGGCGATTCGGCGATTTCCCCGCCGCACGGTAGACACAGAGACTATCCCTGCCGCGCCAGACCAGCGTGGGTCCGCGTGAGCGGCCAGCGGATGGCGGCGTAGAGACGATACGAAAGCAAGGCGGTAAACCCGAGCGTTTGGTACGCGTGGCAAGAGATTTCCCATACGGGCGGCACTTCAGGCGCGAAAGGATTTTAAAACCTTGGTTTTAACGGCGTTCTTTGGGTACTTTCTGCCGCCGTTGGCAGAAAGTGCCCCGCCGGAGGCATGACCGCAAGTACGTTGCAGGGGGATTACGGATTGCCACAGCCAGTGTGCGCACTGGCTTCGCAATGACATCGTTTTTTGCAAGGAGTGCGGTATAAAGCCGGGCGGGTCGTCCGGGAGACCGACCCCTACGCACCGCTTATCGATAGAACTTCGTAGGGGGCGGCGTCCTCGACGCCCCGTTTGTACCAGCTCGCATATATGCGTAGGGCGGCGTGCCCTCACGCCGCCGTTTTCACGCAAAAAAACAAGAGGGAAGCCACGCTTCCCTCCTGCAAGGACACAAAAGATATTACTTATCCGCGGCCACGGACTTGACGACCTTGACCTCACGGCCATTGTAGGTACCGCACTCCGGGCACATTCTGTGAGGCAGATGCAGCGCACCGCACTTGGGGCATGCCACCAGACCGGGAGTCGCCAGCTTCCACACGGAGCTGCGTCTCTTATTGCGTCTTTGCTTGGATACTTTTCCCTTAGGTACTGCCATGTTGACACCTCCTTGGTCTTATACTGCCTGAGCAGTGAAATTATAGAAGAGCTTATGCGTCCTCCTGGGGCAGGAGCTTGGCCAGCGCAGCCAGGCGGGGATCCACCTGCTTCTTGCAGCGGCACTTCTCCCGGTTGAGATTCACGCCGCAGCCCGGGCAAAGCCCCTTGCAGTGGGGGGAGCATAAAACAACCGTGTCCATGTCAAGGATAAACGCCGTCCGGGCAAGATCCTCCAGATCCACCTCGTCGTGATTCAGGAGAACGATGTCGTCGCTGTCCTCGCACTGCTTCTCCTCCGCCAGAACACAGGAATAGTCTGTGGTTTTGGGCAGGTCAAAGCTCTCCAGGCAGCGGCTGCACCGACAGCGAAGCGTTGTGGATGTCTGAAGCTCCAGCAGCAGCATACCGGCCTTGTTCTTCACGCGGCCGTCCACAACAACCGGGTCAGAAGCAGGCTTTTCTCCGCCGAATTCCAGGTCGGAAAGATCCATCTCAAAGTGGAAATCCTCGCTGGCATCCGGGGTATGCAGGACTCTGTTTACATTCAAACGCATGGCACACCTCACAATGACACGAATTGTATTATAGAGGAAGAAGGTCGGCTTGTCAAACATTTTCTGCTAAAAAATTGACTTTTTTCAAAAAACCGCTACAATAGCACTATAACACCAGAGGAGGAAAGGGAATGCGCCAGCTTACCGTGGGGAAAAATGACGCCGGGCAGCGGCTGGATCGGTTCGTGGGAAAGTCTCTGCCCCTGCTGCCCCCGGCCCTGCTGCAAAAATACATCCGCATCAAGCGTATCAAGCTCAACGGTCAGCGGGCCGTCCGGGACCAGCGGCTGAAGCAGGGGGATGTCTTGCAGCTGTATATAAACGACGAGTTTTTCGACCAGCCACGGGAGGAAAACATGTTCCTCACTCTCTTCAAGCCCAGCCTTGACATCGTGTATGAGGACGAAAACCTCATGCTCCTGAATAAGCGTCCGGGCCTGGTGGTCCATGCGGACGAGACGGAGAAGGTGAACACCCTCATCAACCACATCCAGGCCTATCTCTACCAGAAGAGGGAGTGGAACCCCCGGTGGGAGAACGCCTTCACCCCGGCTCTGTGCAACCGCATCGACCGCAACACCGGCGGCATTGTCATTGCTGCCAAAAATGCCGAGACCCTGCGCATCATCAACGATAAGATTCGTGACCACGAGCTGACCAAGCGCTATCTCTGCATCACGCTGGGCGCGCCCAAACCGCCCCAGGGGCAGGTGGAGAACTTCCTGCGCAAGGACGAGAAGAAAAAGCAGGTGTTCGTGTTTCACAAGCCCGTGCCCGGGGCCAAGACCGCCGTCACCCGGTATAAAACCCTCCAGCGCCGGGGAGAGCTGGCGCTTTTGGAGGTGGAGCTGCTCACCGGCCGCACCCACCAGATCCGGGCCACCATGGCCGACCTGGGCTGCCCGCTGCTGGGAGACGGCAAGTACGGAAGCGGCGAGAAAAACCGACGCTACGGCGAGACCCGCCAGGCCCTCTACTCCTATCAGCTCACCTTCGACCTGCCCACGGACGCGGGGATTCTGAACTACCTCCGGGGCCGTACCTTCCAGGTGGAGGGGGTGCCATTCCGGGAGAAGTACTTCGCTTGAGCGGCGGAGCCTGTCTTTGTTGAGGGATTCCACCTCCGGGGTGGGGTGCCTTGTATATATAATAGAATAATAGAAAAGAAGGCGCAGAAAGAAACGACGAAAAAAGAAAAGGAGAAAAAAGATGAAAAAAACGGGAAGAAAACTGATCTGCGGCGCTCTGGCGCTGGTGCTGGTGTTCAGCCTGGTTGCCTGCGGCCAGAAGGACAAGACCGAGGGCGGAGACCCCGCGTCCGTGATGCTCAGCGCCCAGCAGGAGCTGAAGAAGGTCAGCAGCATGAGCTATACCTATGCCATGGAGATGAGCATGACGGCAGACGGCGAGACGACGGAGATATCCGTGGACGGCACCGCCGACATGACGCTGGATCCTGCCGCGGTCAAAATGACTATGAACATGAAGATGCTGGGCATGGAGCTGAAGGACATGCAGATCTACATGGTGCCCGAGGGTTCCCAGGTGGTAAACTATGTGGGCATGGATATGATGGGCACCGGGGAGAATCAGTGGTATAAATCCCTCTCCGGCGACACGGATCTGGGCATTTCCACGGATCAGTACAACGCCGTGGATTCCTTTGAGCTGTACATGAAGAACGGCTCCGGCTTCAAGGCTGCCGGCACGGAAACCGTTCAGGGAGTATCCGCTACCCGCTATGAGGGCGTCATCAGCTCCGATATGCTGGATGAGACGCTGAAGGCCAGCGGCAGCATGGACAGCATCACCTCCATGATCGGTGAGGACGACGCGGAGGTGCTGGATGTGCTGAATAAGGCGGGCGGTATCCCCATCACCATCTGGATCAACGACGAGGGCCTGCCGGTGAAGTATGTCTTCGACATGACGACGCTGCTGGGCGAGATCATGAAAAGTGCCGCCCAGGAGGGTGAGGACACCGCCGATGTGGGCATAGACAAGTTTGTGATGTCCATGGAGGTGCTGGGCTACAACAGCGTGGAGGCCATCACGGTGCCCCAGGAGGTGCTGGACAGCGCCACGGAAATCGAGAACTGAATAAAAAATGAAAGGCAGAGAGAGGGCCCGCAGAGTTCTCTCTCTGCCTTTTTTACCGGCAGATTTTCAGGGCGTGTTTTCGGGCAAAAAACACATGAGAAAAATAATCAAAATTCTTATTGACATTTGAGGATATTCTTACTATATTGTATCTGTCGAATCCCAGAGATTTACGGGGAAAATGGAACAGAAACCGTTTTTCGGAGGGGTGAGACGATATTTTTTTGTGTGAACGGAGGAGGATAAATGTCCAAAGAGTTGATTCGCCTGCGGAATATCTGCATGGCGTTTGACGACGAGCAGGTTCTCGATAACATCAATTTGTATTTTAATGATTCGGAGTTTCTGACGCTATTAGGCCCCAGCGGCTGCGGCAAGACCACCACGCTGCGCATTATCGGCGGGTTTACGACCCCCACCAGCGGTGACGTGATCTTTGACGGCGTCAGGATCAATGATGTCCCGCCTCACAAGCGGCAGATCAACACAGTGTTCCAGAAGTATGCGCTGTTCCCGCACCTGGATGTGTTTGAAAACATTGCTTTCGGCCTGCGCATTGCCAAGGTGCCGGAGAAAGAGATTCGTGAGCGCGTTACGGAGATGCTGGGCGTTGTGAGCCTGAAGGGCTTTGAAAAGCGGCGCGTGGACCAGCTTTCCGGCGGCCAGCAGCAGCGGGTGGCCATTGCCAGAGCTCTGGTGAATCGGCCCAAGGTCCTGCTGCTGGACGAG
>URSX01000117.1 GCA_900550615.1 uncultured Eubacteriales bacterium | reverse complement strand
GAGTAGAACCACGGGCTGGTCATGGTCATGCCGAAGAACTCATCGGGCATATACTTGCCCCACACCACGGCGCCGATGATGTAGTGGGCCAAAAAACGCAGCACGCCGCCGATGACGGTGCCATAGAACACGCTCCACTTCCGGCGGGCCAGCAGGCCTGCGCCAAAGCCCAGCGCCGTGAAGGCCAGGAAGTAGTCGCAGATGATGGTGGTCCAGTCGATGGAGAACTTGCTGCCGATGAGGTAGGTGATCGCGCCGTAGACCAGGCCCGCACCGGCACCCCAGCCGCAGCCGTACCGGGCGGCAAACAGAATGATGGGCAGCATCTCCAGAGTCACGGAACCGCCGTTGGGGAACTCATAGAGCTTAATGAGGCTCAGGATCTCCGCCATGGCGATGAAAATGGCAGCTTCGCAGAGCATTTTTGTTTTAGTGTTTTTCATGGTTTCCTCCGATAAAAAAATTTCCACATGGCGGGCCACGCAGGCGCTGCAATGCGGAAAATCTATGCCGGATATACTCGCATTCCTACGCCGGCATTACCCGGATCAGGTTCGAGGGATCGGGCGGGAATACGCCCATCTCAGCCGGCTCCTGCCAGCACCCCTTGGATTATACAGGCAATAAAGCATATTTTTGGGGACTTGTCAACAACAATGCGATCGTGCTATACTACCATGGCTGACAGGGGCGGACGGGTTCACCCCGGTTGGCCCATGACATCGAATAAGGAGAAGTATCCATGAAGAACTGCAAAAAGATCCTGGCGGTCATCACGGCGGTTTTGCTGGTGATGGTGCTGAGCGCCTGCGCCAAGACCGCGACCATCCCGGCGGGTAAGAACACTGTGGGCGTAAAGAACGGCGAGACTGTGGGCCAGGGTGCAACGGCATTTGCCGTAGAGGTGACAGACGTCGAGGGGAATAAAACGACCTTCACTGTGAACACCGATGAAAAGATGGTGGGCGCGGCTCTGCAGACGCTGAACCTCATCAGCGGCGAGAAGGGCGACTACGGCCTGTATGTCAAGGAGGTTACCGGCATCACCACAGATTACGAGAAGGACGGCACCTACTGGGCGTTTTACATTGACGGACAGTACGCGCTTACCGGTGTGGACTCTACGGAGGTCAAGGCCGGCGCCGTCTATGGCTTCGCGGTGGAGAAGATGCCGTAATGGGTACGAAAGCAGAATAAAAAATGTGCCGGAGGGATCCGGCACATTTTTTTGAAGATCACTGCGGGGTGAGGACGTCCCGGGCGCTCAGCAGCACCCTGGCGGCCATGCGTCCGGCTACGTCCGCTCCGCCGCCACCGTTTTCCGCCAGGGCCACAAAGGCGAGAGGCAGGTCATCGCTGTCCACGAAGCCGGCAAACCAGCTGTGGGGCGTTTTCCCCTGGCCCACCTCGGCGGTGCCGGATTTGGCGCACACGGGCAGGTCGTCAAACTGACTCTGGCCGTAGGTCTCCGTCACATTGCCGCGCAGCATTTTGGCCAGCGTTTCGCAGGTATCTGCGCTCCACAGCTGCGCCGTTCCGGAGGAGCCCGTCTGCCGGGTGCCGCCGCTCATGGTGGTGACCTTTTCCAGCAGGTACGGCTCCCGGGCGCTGCCACGGCCGCCGATGGCACCCATCATGGTCATCAGGGAGCAGGGGTTCACCAGATCCTCATACTGCCCCACGCCGGACCAGCCCACATCGCTGTCGGCATCGGACACGGCGTATGTGCCGGCGGCGGTCTCTATGCCGCTGACACTGTGGGCGGACAGGAGCCCGGCCTGCTGCGCGTACTGCTGCAGGGTGCTGCCGCCCAATTCCGAGGCCAGCTGGGCGAATACGCAGTTGCAGGAGCGGGCCATGGCATCGTAGATATCCATGCTCCCGTGGGCATAGGGGCAGGTGATGGTATCGCTGCCGATGGTCACCTTGCCGGTGCAGCGGAAGGAGCGATTCGTCAGATCCTCCAGATTTTCCAGAGCGGCTGCGGCGGTGACCACCTTAAAAACGGAGCCGGGGGTGAAGGTGGAGGAGAGAAAACGGTTTAAGTACACGCCGTCGTAGCGGGTGTCACCGTCCTCGATCTGCGGGGGATCGGCGGGGTCAAAGGTGGGAGAGGAGACCATGCACAGAATCTCGCCGGTTTTATAATTGTATATGCCGATGGTGCCCCTGTGCCCGTCCAGAGCCTGGTAGGCCGCCGTCTGAATACGGCTGTCCAAAGTCAGGTATACCTGGCCGCCGCCTCCGGTAGTGCCGGAGAGGAGGTCATAGCCGATGAGCTGCCTTTGAAAAACTTGCAGAGCGGAGGTGGAGATGTTACCCGCCTTGTCGCCCACAGCGTGGAGGGTGGCCCGGCGGAGGGCGCTGTCCTCATTATAACTGCCGGTGGCGGCATCATAGAGCACGATGCCGCTGCGATCCATAATCTGACCCAATGCAGGCACACCGCCGTCATAGGCGCTGAGATTGCCGAAAAAGGCGGCCCAGCGGCTGCCCTGTGTCACATAGCGGACGCAGTACACCACCAGCCCGGCCAGAAACAGAGCGACTAAGATATATATAAGGAGTGTGCGCTGCTTGACTTGCTTCATTTCTGCTCCTCCTTTCCGAAGATCTCGTCTACGGGGATATCCGGGCGGTCGGCAAAGAATCCCTCCTGCCTGGCGGGCTTGACCGGCGGCGAGGGGCGTTTCTTCTGATCCGGAGCCAGCTTGCTCAGCCGCAGGGCGAAGCTGGCATTCTGCCGGGTGTCGGCGGCTTTCAGATAAGCCATGAGCCCCCAGCAGGAGATCATGCTGGAGCCTCCCATGGACACGAAGGGGAAGGTCACGCCTGTCAGCGGCAGCAGATCCACCGCGCCCAGGACGTTCAGCGCCATCTGGCACACCAACATGGCGGCGGTGGCACAGGAGAGAATGGTGTAGAAGGAGGAGCGGGCCGTGGCGGCGCACCGCAGGGTAAAGGTGATGGGCAGCATCAGGGAGGCCACGCAGCACAGGGCCAGCAGGAAGCCAAATTCCTCGCCTACCACGCCGAACACCAGATCCGTGTTGGCGGCACCGATGTATTTAAGCCAGCTTTTATCCGCTCCTGCACCAAACAGACCGCCTGAGGCCATGGCGCTCATGGTGCGTGTCTGCTGGTAGCCGATGTCCTGGGCGTGATCCCATACATGCAGCCAGGCGGAGAAACGGTCCGCGATATAGGGCTTGAACCGCAGGATGATACCGCAGCCAAAGGCCGCTGCTGCCACCATCATGGCGATGGAGGGCAGGTCGCCGGTACGCAGAAAGGCGATGCACAAAAAGGCCACGAAGAAGATCAGCGCCGTGCCGAAGTCGCTCATCAGCGCCAGACAACCCACGCAGTAGGCGGAAAACAGAATGGTGAATATCAGGTTCCGCTTGGCAAACAGCCGATCCAGGGTGGCGGCTCCGGCCAGGATAAAGGCGATCTTCACCAGCTCCGAGGGCTGGAAGGAGAGGGGGCCAATGGAGATCCAGTTTTTTGCGCCGAAGATCCGCTCGCCCAGTACCACGTTGAACGCCAGCAGCGCCCCGGCAGCCAGGGCTACAGGCCATCTGGCCTGGATGGACGTGTGCAGATCCCGCAGGATGCCGCTCATGATGAGGAACAGCGCCATACCCATGACCACTGTGATGAGCAGCTTATAGAGGGAACTTGGGTCGTAGGCTGCGGTCACCGCGGCCCCTATGCTGATCAGCAGGAACACCAGGGACTCCAGCTCATAGGCGGACCGCTGGGCTGCCCGATAGACGCCGTAAAGCGCCATGACAGGAGGGCGAGCCCGGCGAAAGCCACGCCGATAGGCAGACGGTCCTCTGCCTGGGCGGTGAGGAATACCTGTGCAAACAGAAGTGCCTGACAAAGGTTCACCAGCAGTAGCGTAGCCGTCTGGGAGACTCGCCGACGCTGCCGATCTTCCACCCGGCGGCGGGCCACCTTGGCCTCGTCCGATTCCGTAGAGGGGAAAAAGTACAGCTCCACTCCGCCTATCGCAATGCAGTCCCCGGCCTTGACCGGAAGCTTATCTATGGTGCGCTGGCCATTGACCAGCACGCCGCTGCTATGGTTTACGGGGTAGACCGTCCACTGACCCCGGTCGTCGCGGCAGATGGCCGCGTGGCACCGGGAAACCGAGGGGAAATTCACCCGTACATCGGCGCTGCGCATCCGGCCGATCATGTTCTCCCAGTGGGTCAGGTCGTACCGGGCACCGTTGGACAGGCTGAGAAAGCCCCAGACCTCCGGCACCTCCCGGGAGGCGAACAGGGATCTTGTGCACCGGGCCAGTACCCACACGACAGCCGCAAACAAAAGGATCCGCCCCACCCACAGGGCTGTCGGCAATGCGGTGACCATCAGTTTTGAGATAAATGCAGTCATAGAAACCTCGCATTTCACATACTAAATATGTGTTATCATACCATGTTTCCCTGATAAATGGAAGAGCCGGGCAGGTGACATTAGTGTAAGCTATGGCAGAAATTAAAAAAAGTAAAAATAGGTATTGACAGGCGTAGGCGGAT
>URSX01000116.1 GCA_900550615.1 uncultured Eubacteriales bacterium | reverse complement strand
GTCTTTTTCCTACTTTATGCAACTTTTCACCTTTTCAGCCGCTTATCGCTGCGGCGGGCCAGCCACGTACCCAGACTCTGGAACAACTGCACCAGCAGGATCAGGATCACCACCGCCACCAGCATCACCAGGTACTTATAGCGATAGTAGCCATAGTCGATGGCGATCTTACCCAGGCCGCCGCCGCCGATAATACCGCTCATGGCGGAATAGCCCAGGATAGTGGTCAGAGCGATGGTCACATTCTGCAGCAGGCTGGGCACGCTCTCCGGGATCATCACCCGGCAGATGATCTGGATCGGGGTGGCGCCCATGCTCTGGGCGGCCTCGATGATATTGGGGTCCACCTCCCGGAGACTGCCCTCCACCAATCTGGCGATAAACGGGAAGGCCGCTACCACCAGAGGCACAATGGTGGCCGCTGTGCCCACGGCGGTGCCGATGATAAGCCGGGACAGAGGAAACACCATGATCATCAAAATCAGGAACGGCACGGACCGCAGCAGGTTGATGATCACATTCAGCACATGCAGCACACCCTTGGGCAGGGGCAGCACGCCGTCCTTCTCGCCCACCACCAGCAGCACGCCCAGAGGCAGCCCCAGGACGGTGGCCAGGAAGGTGGAGAGCAGGGTCACATAGAGCGTCTCCCAGATGGCAAAGGGGATCTGGGGCAGCACCGTTTGCAGGTCTGCCAGGGATTCCGCGGAAAACAGGTCACTGTACATCGTGCTCCACCTCCTCTACCTGAATGTTGGCATGCGCCTTGATAAAATCCACAGCCCGGTCAAACTGGGCGCTGGGGATGCCCAGGAGCATACTGCCGTAGACCTCCCGGGACAGCTTCTGGGTGCTGGCGGATATCACGTTGCAGTAGATGCTCTCCTCCGCCGCCAGACGGGCCACCAAGGGGATACCGGTGGTCTGGCTGTCCCGGAAGATGAGCCGCACACGGCGCTCCGCTGTGGGATCGGACACCAGGGCATCAGCCCCGCTGGGGAACACCAGCCGCCGGCCGGCGGCGGACTTGGGGGCGGCGAACACCGCCGACACCAGGCCCTCCTCGGCCACCTCGCCGCCGTCCAGAATGGTCACCTTGTCGCAGATCTCCTTCACCACGCTCATCTGGTGGGTAATGATGACCACGGTGATGCCCAGCTCCCGGTTCAGCTCCCGGATCAGCTGGAGAATCTGGTGGGTGGTGTTGGGGTCCAGGGCGCTGGTGGCCTCGTCGCACAGCAGCACCTTGGGATTGGTGGCAAGAGCGCGGGCGATGGCAATGCGCTGCTGCTGGCCGCCGGAGAGCTGGGCAGGATAGGCATCCGCCTTGTCCGGCAGGCCCACCAGCTCCAGCAGCTCCCGGGCCCGCTTCTCGGCCTCTGCCTTCTTCATGCCCCCCAGCTCCATGGGAAAGCATACATTGCGCAGGCAGGTGCGCTGCATCAGCAGGTTGAAGTGCTGGAAGATCATGGTGATCTCCCGGCGGGCCTGACGCAGCTCCTTGGGAGACATCTGCTCCAGCTCCTGCCCGTCTACCCATATCTCACCGGAGGTGGGGCGCTCCAGCAGATTCATGCACCGCACCAGGGTGCTCTTGCCGGCGCCGCTCATGCCGATGATACCGTAAATTTCGCCTTTTTCGATCGTGAGGGAAACATCCTTCAGTGCTTCCACTTCTCCCCCACCGGAGTCAAATGTTTTGCAGATGTGTTTAAGCTCGATCACGGCTGTTTCCCTCCTTTTCAGATTACTTGGTCAGCGCGTCCAGGCTGGTCTGCTTGCCGCCATAGAGGCCCATGGGCTCCACATGGATGGTGGCGATGGAAACCAGATGCGTACCCTGCTCGGCGTTGAAGTCCTCCAGGTAGGGCAGGTGCTGGAAGTAGTTGGCGTCCACGGCGCCGTCCTCTACCACGGTGTTGGGCACAACGTAGTCATTGTAGGTCTGGATGTCCAGAGTGATGCCCTTGTCGGCCAGGATGGTCTTGGCGACTTCCAGGATCTCGGCGTGGGGCGTGGGGGAAGCGGCGATGGTGATGGTGGTACCCTTCAGGCTGTTGTAGTCAACGGAGGCATCGTAGCCGTCAGTGGGGTTGGTAACGGTGCTCACAACGGAACCGGCGTACTTCTCGGTGATATAATCGGCCACCTGCTTGCTCTCCAGAGCGGCCTTCAGGGCCAGGATCTTGGGCAGCTTCTCATTGCCGGCCTTCACGCAGAGGATATTACCGTAGGCGGAGGAGGAGCCCTCGATGGCCAGGGCGTCCTTCAGGGGATTGAGTCCGGCGTTGATGGCATAGTTGGAGTTGATGACGGCGTAGTCCACATCCTGCTTCACATTGGGCAGCTGGGCGGCCTCAGCCTCCACGATCTCCACATTGTGGGGATTTTCCACGATGTCGTTCTTGGTGGCGGTGATGCCGGCGCCTTCCTTCAGCTTGATAATGCCCTGCTGCTCCAGCAGGAGGAGAGCGCGAGCCTCATTGGTGGTGTCGTTGGGAACAGCGATCTGAATGGTGGTGTTCTTCTTGCCGCAGCCGGTGAGGGCCAGGGCCAGGGTCAGCACAAGGGCCAGGACCAGGGCGGTGAGCTTGGTAGTCTTTTTCATGATGGAATTCTCCTTTTTAATATAGTCAGATTTTTTGTATAGGTCGTGTTATGTGGTCGTATCCGTTTTCCATTCTGATGTGCCCCAGGGACACATTCGCCAGCCGGTGGTAAAGAGACGATAGAGCTTTTTCACGGAATGGTCCTCCTTTTTCTGAAAAATAAAACAGCGGGAAGCCAAGTGACTTCCCGCTGCGATAAGCGATACCCGCGGCTCTAAAAACCGCTCAGGCGTTTTGGGAAAGCAGATGGCTGTTTTGCGCGCAAGAAAACATGCACATGCACATGGACATGCACATCTGCATCATCATGCTGTTGCGGCTAAACTGCTTCATGCTGCTTTCTCCTTTCTCTCTGTCGATGTGGGGATAGTACACCTTTGTTCCGCTCCTGTCAACCGCTTTCTCGGTATTTTGTTGTTTTTTCTAAAAAGAAGGTAAATGTGCTCTCTACTTTTGTGCGAAGAGCGGCAGTTTTTCACTTTTCCTCTGGATATCTCCTTGAAAAAAGCATGGCAATTCCCTGCAGAATATGATATACTTATTTTATATCTAAAAATCGAGGTAGCATCATGGACAGGAAATTCCCCCGCATTGTGTTCCGGCTGGATAAACTGCGCAACAATTTCCAGCAAATCACCGCCCGCTGCGCCGCCTGCGGTGTCTCCGTTGCCGGAGTGGTCAAGGGCGTAGGAGGTCTGCCTGAAATTGCCCGGCTTTATAAGGAATGCGGCGCAGCGCAGCTGGCCTCCAGCCGCCTGGAGCAGATCGAGCTCTGGCGCAAGGAGGGAATCGAAGGCCCCTTCCTGCTGCTGCGTGTACCGGGCATGTCTGAGCTCAGCGACCTGCCCCGTCTGGCAGATTACTCCCTGCAGAGCGAGCGCTCCACCCTGGACGCTCTGGAGGAAGTCTGCACCCGGCAGGGGCTCACCCATAGCGTCATCCTGATGGCCGATCTGGGCGACCTGCGGGAGGGCTTTTGGGACAGGGAGGAAATGGTGCAAGCCTGCTGCCATGTGGAGTGGGATCTGCCGCACCTGCACCTGGCCGGTGTAGGCGTGAACCTGGGCTGCTACGGCTCCATCATCCCCACCCCTGAGAACCTGGGGCAGCTGGTGGAGATCGCCCGTACGGTGGAGGGCCGCATTGGCCGGAAGCTGGAGATCGTGTCCGGCGGTGCCACCAGCAGTTTCCCCCTGATCCATCGGGGCACAATGCCTGAGGGTATCAACCACCTGCGCATCGGCGAGGCGGCTCTGCTGGCCAAGGATCTGCAGGTGGACTGGGGTATTCACGACATGACTTATCTGCAGCGGGGCACCATTTACCTGGAGGGCGAGATCATCGAGCTGCGGAAAAAACCCACATACCCTGTGGGGGATACGATCATAGATTCCTTTGGCCGGCGGCCCACCTATGTGGATCGCGGTGTGCGGCTGCGGGGCCTGGTGGGCTTTGGCCGGGCCGATGCGGGAGATCTGGAAAGCCTGATCTGCCACGAGCCGGGCATGACCGTCATCGGCGGCTCCTCCGACCATTGCATCGTGGATGTGGAGGACTGCCCCCGGGCGCTGAAGGTAGGTGACGTTGTGCGCTTTGACCTGTGCTACGGCCACATGCTCTATGCCACCGGCCGGCAGGATATTGCCAAGATTTTTGTGGACGCTTGACGGTAATGCCGTTTTGCATATAGGACGCACTCAAATAAATTTTTAGGAGGAAACTCAATTGGACGCGAGCAGTATTTCCATTTTCATCGTGCAGGCGGCTTTGGCCCTGTTCACCTTCTTCGTGGCGGCGCCCTGCGTGCTCAATGCCATCTCCACCTTCACCGTGCAGGCCCGACTGGCCAAGGCCATGGTGGAGGAAGGAGTCATCACCGAGGCGGATCGGCGCATGCTCCAGCCCAAAAAGCAGATCGCGGGCGTGGTCATTTCCGTGATCCTGGTAGGCGCGCTGGTGGCCGTCGCCGCCCGGACGGAGCCCTATGGCTACTTCAGCTGCGGTATCGCCGCCATTGCCGGGGTGCTGAAATACCGGCGCATTCTGGAGTTCAACAGTCTCACCGTTTCCCGCTTCAAAAACACCTATCAGAGTGTTATGAACGCCGGTAAGTACGACCAGTATGTGAAAAAAATGTTCTGATTTCAGACCGCGAAAGGCGGCACGCATTCGC
>URSX01000115.1 GCA_900550615.1 uncultured Eubacteriales bacterium | reverse complement strand
GACCATTTTGCCCCAAAAGGTTCATGGTTTTCCACCTCAACCGCCGTTTGTTCCGTTACGATAGTATAGCATTCTCAACACATCTGGATGCATAGGTGGCCAACCGAATTTTCCGGTCCGGTCGGAAGGTATCCACGGCCTTGATGAGCCCGATGGTGCCGATGGAGATCAGATCCTCCTGCTCAGCGGACTGAGTATAGTATTTCTTGATGATGTGGGCTACCAGGCGCAGATTGTGCTCCACCAGGATATTGCGGGCCTCCAGATCGCCTGCCAGGCTTCGCTCCAGATACAGCTGCTCCTCCTTGGCACTCAGCGGCTTGGGGAAGGAACCGGGGTTGCCCGTAAGGCGCAGCGTCAGAAACAGGCTGTTGGCCAGCAAAAGCAGCGCTGCAGACAGCATAAGCATCTCTCCTTTCCCTGCATCCTATGTCACCAGGGGAAGTCCCTATACAAAAACCTCCAGAGCCGCAAGTGGCTCCGGAGGCTTCTGCATAACGCTCAATAGCTCTGCTCCATGGCAAAGGCCACCGGAGGGAGCAGGCGGATTTCTCCGCAGATCTCGTCGGTCTTCATTTTACTGTCTGCAGGCACCTCCAATTCAAACCCGATATGGCCCGGCAGGCCACTTCTGGCCGCCATAGCCCGGACGGTCTCGATTTCATAATTCTTTCTGACGTGATCTAAAAAGCCGTTGATGGCCTGCTCATCCCGGAGCTCAGCATACAGAACGTCCTTCGTCAGCTTTTTGCCCCTTTCCAGGGAGGGCAGGACAATATTGGTCACCAGCACCAGGGCAACGCCGACCAGTGCAGCGCCGTAAAAACCGACCCCCATGGCCAGGCCGATGGCTGCGGTGGTCCACAGCCCTGCCGCCGTGGTGAGGCCTGTGATGTGAGCCCGGCCCCGCACGAGGATCATGCCGCCGCCTAAAAAGCCGATGCCGGAAACGACCTGGGCGCTCAGACGCATGGGGTCGGAATCCAGATCCAGGTTCTCCGTGGTGTACAGCCCCACCAGAGCGGTCAGAGCCGAGCCTATACACACGAGGATATGCGTGCGCATACCTGCCGCGCGGCCCTTCACGGCCCGTTCTGTGCCGATCAGTCCGCCCAATACCGCCGCCAGCAGCAGCCGTACCATGGCGGAGAGAAAATTGGTCTCCTGAAGCGTTTGTATGACCTGTGCCATGGATGATCCTCCCTTGTTAATCGTATGCATAGATTATGGCACAGATTGCGGCTCTATGCAACCATGGACCGGCCCAAATTTGGCTTTATAATGGATGGGGAGATCGGATTTATTAAATGAGAAACCCAGTAAAGCGGTAGATTTTTTATCTTTAATTTTCGGTTTTAGCGCTGTTTTTTGGACTGTTCGGTTGACAATTCCTGTCGGTGCTGTTAAAATGTTATAAAAAAATACGCTTCGTGCGCTTTACTTCTTATTAAAGCAGGTGATCAAATGCTGCACAAGGAAACAAAAACAGACAGGAACAAGCGCTTTGCAAGGATCTGGAGTCTGTCCCGCTCCGACGCCGGGAAAACGCAGGAGTATATGGCCAACGGCCTGGGCGTCAGCAAGAAGACCATTCAGAACTGGGAAAAGGGCGTCAGTGCGCCGGATCTGTACGAGGGGGCTGAGTGGTTTCGGGTGTTGGGGAGCAACCCCATGCCCTACTATCTGGCCTTTCTGTATCCGTGGCTGTTTGACGGCATCAAGCCGGAGGACGACGACCAGGAGATCGAGGAGGCGCTGCTGTTTCTGGTGAAGAACATGACCTCTCTGGAAAAGAGAGAGCTTCTGTATCTGATGGCCGGGCGGCACGGCAGTCCGTGGTACTCGCTGCTGCAGATGTTCACGGCCCACTGCCACTGCTCGCTGCGCTCCCGGGTTACCGCGGCCCGCACCATTCTGGAGAATTATGAAATGGACAACACCTGCGGCAGCGCCGTGTGTCCGGACAATGTGCAGCCGGATATGAAGATGCTGCACCACGCCGTGGAGGAGGGAAAACAGTCTGTTTTCAACCAGCTCTCCGGCTATACCAATGTGGAAGTGCCTAAGGATGAATGATCCCGGCAGATGAATGGCCTGATCCCCCACCGCCGCTGCGGAGGGGGATTTTTTCGTCCGCCCGGGGGAGCGAACCCTTGTTATTGCAGGGGCCATTTGCTATAATAATAGAATCGGAAGGGGGGAGGAGCCGTGCGCTCACTGGCAGCAATTGCATTTTCGTTTTCCGGGGCGATCCTGCTGCTGTCCCTTCTGCCGGCGGGGTCTTGGCCCCTGTGGGCGGCCGGGGTGCTGGCCTTGGCGGGCGGTGGTCTGCTTCTTCTTCCCAGGCTGTGCCGGACCAATCGCCTGCGGGCCTACCTGCTCCTCATCACCCTGTCTATGGCAGCGGGCTTTCTGTACGGATGGGCCTGGAGCCGTTTGGTGGTGGATCCCGTCCGGGAGAAATGCGGAGATAACCACCTGTTTTCCGCCACGGTCTGTGACTGGCCGGAATCTACGGACAGCGGCTGGCGGGTGACGGTGCGCCTGACGGATGCAAAGGGCGCGAAGGCTGTGTGCTATCTGAATGACGATACTGCGGCCGGGCTGGAACCGGGGCAGGCGCTTTTGGGTACCGCCTACTGGCAGGATGCTTCGGTAATTAAAAGCAAGGAGCTGTCCACATTTACCGCCCGGGGCGTGTTTGCGTTGCTGTACTGCAAGGAAATGCCTTCGGTGACGCCCGGCCAGGCCGGCTCACTGCGGTATCTGCCCCAGCGGGCGGAGAAGGCATTCCGGGAGAAGATCGCCCGGATCTGGGCGGACGGCACCGTGGCCGGACTGCTGCAGGCGGAGCTTATCGGCGACCGCAGCGGCATATCCCAGGAGCTGTCGAACCGGTTCTCCGAGGCGGGCGTGAGCCATCTGTTTGCCGTATCCGGGCTGCACTGCGCGTTTTTGCTGACGCTTCTGTCCCTGCTCATCGGACCCCAGCGGCGGCGCATGCTGGCTGCCGTGGGTATCGCGACCCTGCTGTTTTACATGTTCATGGTGGGCATGACGCCCTCGGTGGTGCGCGCGTGTATCATGCAGTTTTTCCTGCTGCTGGCGCCCCTGTGCATGCGGGATGCCGATCCGCCCACCTCTCTGGCGGCGGCGCTGCTGGTGATCCTGCTCTTTAACCCCTATGCCATCGCCAGCGTGAGCCTGCAGCTGAGCTTTTCCTCCATGCTGGGGCTGATCCTGGTGACGCCCCGGGTCTACGATTTTTTCAGTCAGCGCATCAAACCTGAAAAACGATGGCTGCGGGCCGTGTGCGCCTTTCTCTTGAGTACATTCTCCTCTACGCTGGGGGCCATGGTGTTCACCGTGCCGCTGACAGCGTACTATTTCGGAGTTTTCTCCACCGTGGCGCCCCTGGCCGGGCTGTTCTGCATTCCCCTGGCATCGGGGAATTTCATGGGAAGGGTCTTGAAGAAGGGGCTGCGGGGAGAAATAGGCCGGGGAGGGAAAGAGCATGGAGGCTCCGTTCAGACCGGAAAAGGGATGTCTGTAATTTGAAGAAGGGGGGGAATTTGAAGTCTTTAAATGCCGGGGCCGGGATTTTTGCGGGGGGTATTCCAGATGACCTGCGGATCGGGACGCACGAGAAGATAATCTCCCCAGCGTTCCAGCTTTTCTCCGCTGGAGGTATCCAGCACTTCATAATCTTTCCATTGATCTGCGATCCACATATTTTTATTCCTCATTTCGTAAGTAATATAGTTACAGGAATTATCTGCAAAGTATCCGGGCAAAACTGCATTTGCGCGTGTATGCACAGGATAATAATACGAGATTATCATACAGGAAGTACGCCCAAAAAGCAATCCTTCTATTGCTGGAGCGTTGCGATGAAAAAATCGTTACTGTTCACCCACTTAAAATTTCCACATCCGGCATAAATTCAGAAATTCCTCTGCGGAGGACGAAAGGTATTTGTTGCGGTGCCGGATCAGGTATAGGCTGCGGGTCAGGATGTCGGGCGGAAGCGGAAGGGAGACAAGATCTCCGGATTTCAGTGCATCCCGGACGAGAAGCTCCGGTAAAATTGCGATGCCGAGACCGTTTTGGGCGGCGCGGATGAGGGCGAGGGTGCTGACGCTTTCCCAGACGGGCGTGATCTGGATACCGCCGGATAAAAAGAGACTTTCGACGATTTCCCTGCCGGCACTGCCAGGTTCGCGTAAAAGGAGGGGGCAGGAAGCAGCGTCGGCGAGGGTGACCGTCCGGTTGGCGGCAAGCGGATGTCCGGGAGCTGCGACCATGCAGAGCGTATCGGCAGAAAAGACCTCTGAAATGATTTCCGGGTGAGTGACAGTGCCTTCGACCAGGGCAAAATCCAGCTGATTGTCGACGACTGCCTGCTCGATTGTGCCGGTATTTTTGACCGTTACATAGATTTTGATTTCCGGGTGCTGCTCCTGATAGGCTTTGACAAGGGAGGGGAGCAGGCAGGTACCGAGAGTGATGCTGGAGCCAATATGGAGCGGGGCATTTGCATCCCAGGCGGGAATTTTGTTTTCCATTTCTGAAAAAAGTGACACGATATGGAGTGCATATTCATAGAAGCGATGTCCGTTCTCGGGAGAGGCGGTCGAACAGGCGGATATGATAATATTCCTCCAGCTCCCTGATCGCCAGGCTGACGGACGGCTGAGCCAGATGCAGGCTGTTCGATGCGAGGGTGATGCTTTTTTGCTGATATACGGCGACAAAAATTTTCATATGACGCAGAGTCATGGCGGTTCCTCCAAGGTGATCGGGTGAAAAATAAGTGTAATCGCTTATTTTCACGCAGCTATTTGT
>URSX01000114.1 GCA_900550615.1 uncultured Eubacteriales bacterium | reverse complement strand
CCCCCAAGCAAAAAGCAGGCCCTCCCGGCCTGCTTTTTGCTTGTCAACTTGTGTGCACATCCATCTGTGGATAGGGAATGGTGAATCCGTTTTCCAGGAAACGGTGGCGTATCAGCTCCAACGCTCGGCGGCGCACGGCATTGTGCGCCGTGGGCTGTGCCTGAATGCGCAGCAGGTAGTCTACCGACCAATCCCCCAGCTTGGTAAGTCCCAGCATCGTGCAGCTGTCCACGTCCGGCAGTGTGTTGATTTCCTCTGCCAGGCGGCCGAGGAAGGCCTCCATAGCCGTGGGATCGTCACTGTAAGAGGTGGATACGGGCAGAAAAATTTCATCACTGACCCGGGCAATCTCAAAAATATTCCGGTTGGAAATGGTGACGATGTTGTCCGTTGCCAGATCCCGGAGCTTGGTAGAGCGTAGGGAGAACTGCATCACCTCGCCTGTCACCTCTCCGTATTTCACCACATCCCCCACCATGAAGTATTCCCCGGCCAGGATGTTCAGCCCCATGATCACGTCCTTGAGCATGTCCTGCAGGGCAAGGCCCACGATGGCGCCCACAATGCCCAGTCCTGCTACCAGGGAGGTGACATTCACCCCGTGGATCTGCAAAATCAGGATCAGCGCCACCAGAACCAGCAGCCCCCGCCCGCAGCTGAGCGCCAGGGTCAGATAGGTCTGCTGTCGGCCCTTCAGTGCATCGGAGGCAGTGATCCTTGCGGTGAACCGGCGGATCACATGCCGCAGCAGCACCCAGATGACAGCGGCTGCCGCCACGGTGCACAGACTGAAAATGAACCGGTAGGAGCTCAGATATTTTAAAACTGCATCCATACAGCACCTCGCCCAAACTTTTTTCACAGTATAGCACAGAAATCCCCTGCTTTCAACGCGGAGAATGCGCCGATCCGCCAAAAATAGTCCTTGTCCTTTACAAACTCATCGCCACTGCTTATAATATCGGTGCTGAATGCGAGAAATGACCCGGGAGGGATCCAAATGTCCGAGAGAAAAGCGGAGGTGCTGATGGCGTCGGTGATTATTGCCCGCAGCACGTCCTTTGTATTCAATAAGGTGGGCCTTGGCACCATGAGCGCCTTCAATATGCTGGCCGTGCGGTTTTTGCTGGCGTTTTTGCTGCTGGCGGCCCTGTTCGGGAAAAAAGTGGTAAAGAAGCTGGACCGCCGCACCGTGACCGGGGGCGCTCTGGTGGGCTTCCTCTTTTTCCTGGTCATGAGCTGCGAAATGCTGGCCCTCAAAACGGTGAACTCCGGCACGGTTTCGCTGCTGGAGAACCTGGCCATCATCCTTGTGCCGCTGCTGGAGTCGGCCCTGCACCGCAGGCTCCCCAGGCCCATGAGTCTGCTCTGCGCCGCCATCGCCGTAGCCGGCGTTGCCCTGCTGACCGGCCAGGGCGGGGGATTTCACTTGGGTGCCGGGGAGTGCATCGCGCTGCTCTCGGCCTTCCTCTATGCCACGGGTATCATTGCCATCGACCGCACCAGCCACCGGGCGGACAGCTTCACTCTGGGCGTGCTGGAGGTGGGCTTTCTGGGCCTGTATGCCCTCATCGCCTCCTGGATCTTTGAGTCGCCCCGCCTGCCCCATACCGGCGGCGAGTGGGGCATCATCATCGCCTTGGCGGTGGTGTGCACCGGCTTTGGCTATACCCTCCAGCCCGTGGCCCAGAGCCATATCAGCGCCAACCGTGCCAGCCTTTTCTGCGCCCTGAGTCCGGCCTTTGCCGCCATTTTCGGGGCCATCCTGCTCCATGAGCGGGTGACGGCTCTGGGCTGTGTGGGCATCGCTCTGATCCTGGGCAGCATCCTGCTGCCCCACCTGCCGGCGTTTCACAGAAGGCCCCTGGCCCGGGCGGTGCTGTTTGACATGGACGGCACCCTGCTGGACACTCTGGAGGATATGCAGGACTCCGTGAATCATGTGCTCTCGGGCCATGGCTATCCGACCCGCACCCTGGAGGAGATACGAGCCTTCGTGGGAAATGGCGCAGCCAAGCTCATGCGCCGGGCCCTGCCGGATACGGTGGGGGAGGCGGAATTTGCAGCCCTGCTGGCGGAGTATAAGGCCTGGTATCAGGCCCACAACTGCATAAAAACCCGCCCCTATCCCGGCATCCCGGAGCTGCTGGCGGCTCTCCGCGCCCGGGGCATCCAGACGGCCATCGTCTCCAACAAACCCGACAAAACCACCAAGACCCTGGCCGTAAAATTCTTCCCTGGTGTGCCGGCCTTCGGCCAGCGAGACGATCTGCCGCCCAAGCCCGCGCCGGATCTGGTGCTTTGCGCCTTGAAGGAGCTGGGCTGTCCCCGGGATAGCGCCATCTATGTGGGTGACAGCGAGGTGGATGTTCATACCGCGCAGAACTGCCGCATGAACTATATCGGTGTCAGCTGGGGCTTCCGGGGCCGGGAGAAGCTGCTGGCCGTAGCGCCCCAGGCCGTCGTGGTAGACAGAGCAGAGGAAATTTTGCAGGAGAAAAATTTGCAACTTGTCCATTGACAAGCCGGGAAAAGGTGCTTATAATATGCTGTAATCAAGAAAATGCACTGACGGAGAAGAGATCCTCCGCCCGCCGCCAAAGAGAGGAGCGCCCCGGCTGAAAGCGCTCTGCGGTGAGGAGGGATCGGTACCACTCCCGAGCTGTCCGTGACGAGCGGAACGGGCTCTCCCGTTACAGAGAAACACGAGCGACGGAGTATTTCCGTAAGCAGGGTGGAACCGTGGAGTAAAGTGCTTTTACCTCACCCCTGAATTTTGTCAGGGGTGAGGTTTTTTGTCACCCCAAGAAAGGAGAACATCACCATGAGCGAAGAAAACATCTATACCTTTGAAAACAAGGACTACCGCCGCACCTATTGGCACACTTGCTCCCATGTGCTGGCCCAGGCCGTCAAGCGCCTGTACCCGGAGGTGAAGCTGGCCATCGGTCCCAGCATCGAGGGCGGCTTCTACTACGACTTTGACGCTCCCTTTAATTTTACCCAGGAGCATCTGGACGCTCTGGAGGCAGAGATGCGCAAGATCTGCAAGGAAAAGCTGAAGCTGGAGCGCTTCGAGCTGCCCCGGGAGGAGGCCATTGCCTTCATGCAGGAGAAGGACGAGCCCTACAAGGTGGAGCTGATTAACGACCTGCCCGCCGATGCCCACATCTCTTTTTATAAGCAGGGCGAGTTCGTGGACCTGTGCGCCGGCCCCCACCTGGACTCCACCGGCCGCATCAAGGGCAACGCCATCAAGCTGACCCAGTGCTGCGGCGCTTACTGGCGGGGCGACAGCAACCGCAAGATGCTCCAGCGTATCTACGCCGTGGCTTTTCCCAAAAAGGAGGAGCTGGACGAGTACCTGAAGCAACGGGAGGAGGCTCTCAAGCGCGACCACAATAAGCTGGGCCGGGATATGGAGTACTTCACCACCGTGGACTATATCGGCCAGGGCCTGCCCATTCTGCTGCCCAAGGGTGCCCGGGTCATCCAGCTTTTGCAGCGCTGGGTGGAGGATGTTGAGCAGAAGCGGGGCTACCTGCTGACCAAGACCCCTCTCATGGCCAAGCGGGAGCTTTATAAAATTTCCGGCCACTGGGATCATTACCTGGACGGTATGTTCATCTTGGGCGACCCCCACGACGAGACCAAGGAGTGCTTCGCCCTGCGGCCCATGACCTGCCCCTTCCAGTACCAGGTGTATCTGAACCGCCAACGCTCCTACCGCGATCTGCCCATGCGCCTGGGCGAGACCTCTACCCTGTTCCGCAATGAGGACTCCGGCGAGATGCACGGGCTCATCCGCGTCCGCCAGTTCACCATTTCCGAGGGTCATTTGGTGCTGCGCCCGGACCAGCTGGAGGAGGAGTTCAAGGGCTGCCTGGAGCTGGCCAAGTACTGCCTGGGCACTGTGGGCCTGCTGGATAAATGTACCTTCCGCTTCTCCCAGTGGGACCCCGCCAACCCCAACAACAAGTACGAGGGCACCAAGGAGCAGTGGGACGAGGCCCAGCGCGTCATGGGCCAGATACTGGACGATTTGGACGTGAAGTACGAGATCGGCATCGACGAAGCCGCCTTCTACGGCCCCAAGCTGGACATTCAGTATAAGAACGTCTTCGGCAAGGAGGACACCCTGGTCACCATCCAGATCGATATGCTCTTGGCCCAGCGCTTCGGCATGTACTATATTGACGAAAACGGCGAAAAGGCTCTGCCGTATATCATCCACCGTACCTCTCTGGGCTGCTATGAGCGCACCCTGGCCTACCTCATTGAGGAGTATGCCGGCGCCTTGCCCACCTGGATGGCACCCGAGCAGGTGCGCTTCCTGCCCGTCACCGACCGAGCCGCCGACTACTGCGCCGACGCCGCTAAGGCTCTGGAGAACCAGGGCTTCCGGGTGGAGGTGGACTACCGCAACGAGAAGATCGGCAAGAAGATCCGCGACGCACAGATGGAGAAGGTGCCCTACATGGTAGTGGTAGGCGACCGCGACATGGAAAACGGAACCGTCTCTCCCCGTCACCGGACCGACGGCGATCTGGGCGCCATGTCCCTGGAAGACTTCACCGCCCTGCTCCGCGATGTGGTGGACAGCAAGGCCAAGAAGTAAGAAATCGAATCATGAGAATCTTCCCGGCGTCCCTCCTGTTGGAGGGGCGCCGGTCTTTTGTAAGAGGATGTAAGAGGAAAAGAATGATAAAACCGCCAATATGCACTCCCCGCCCCGCCCAGACCTGTACTGCACCCCTTGCTATGCACCCGTAGGGCGGGGTGCCCACACCCCGCGGCCTGGACTTGCACTGCACTACTTGCTATGCCTCCGCAGGGGCGACCCTCGCGGTC
>URSX01000113.1 GCA_900550615.1 uncultured Eubacteriales bacterium | reverse complement strand
GTTCCACAAGCTGCTGGACTACGCTGAGGCTGGCGACAACATCGGCGCTCTGCTGCGTGGCGTGGCTAAGACCGAGATCGAGCGTGGTCAGGTTCTGTCCAAGCCCGGTTCCATTCATCCCCACACCAAGTTCGTTGGTCAGGTGTACGTTCTGACCAAGGACGAGGGTGGCCGTCATACCCCCTTCTTCAATAACTATCGTCCCCAGTTCTACTTCCGTACCACCGACGTGACCGGTGTCATCACCCTGCCCGAGGGCACTGAGATGTGCATGCCCGGCGATAACGTCGACATGAAGGTCGAGCTGATCACCCCCATCGCCATTGAGAACGGTCTGCGTTTCGCTATCCGTGAGGGTGGCCGTACCGTGGGGTCCGGCGTTGTTATCGACATCGAGGAGTAATTTTCTCACAATTTCTAAAAAGGCTGTCCTTCGGGACAGCCTTTTTTACCTGTAAATATAATCTGTCGCTGCACGGGCGCAGTGCGCCCGCGGAAAACCGCAATCCCTCCTGTATTTTCGTATAAATTTCGCCCTGCTGCGCAACCTATCCGTGGAGGCGATGAAACATGAACGAAAAACATAAGTTACCCCACGATGCCACGCCGGATGTCCATGAATTCCACGCCCCGCCGGAGGATATTCACGACATCATCAATGGCTGGGGCACCTATAATATTCAGGCCACTGCCAATACGGAAAACACCTTTCCCCTCATCGGCCCCGGCCTGCCCAAAAAGTGGAAAGACCGCGAGATCAGCAAGGAGGATATGGAAAATCAGTCCTGACGGGGGATGTTCCATCTTGATAGATCGTCAGTTCTCCTGCCCCCGGTTATATAAAAAAGACAGCAAGTCGGTCTACCTGCGGGGTTGCAAAGGGTTGGGAAATGTGGTATAAAGAATACAAATCCACATTCGCAGCCATCGCTGCGCATCATAGGACAGGAGGACTACAAATTATGAAGAAAATCATTGCCACGAAGAGCGCACCGGCAGCCATCGGCCCCTATTCTCAGGCTATGGATGGCGGCAGCATTCTCATCACCTCCGGCCAGTTGGGGCTGGATCCTGCAACCGGCGAGCTGAAGGGTGATATCACGGCTCAGACCCGCCAGTCCCTGGAGAATGTGAAGGCAATCCTGACGGAGGCCGGCCTCACCATGGACAATGTAATCAAGACCACCGTGTTCCTGCAGCACATGAGCGACTTTGCCGCTATGAACGCTGTCTACGCCGAGTATTTCACCGAGGGCAGCTATCCTGCCCGCTCTGCCGTGGAGGTGGGCGCTCTGCCAAAGGGCGGCCTGGTGGAGATCGAGTGCATCTGCGTGAAGTGATAAAAATGGACAAAAAACGGAGGAAGCTTCGGCTTCCTCCGTTTTTTAAATTACGGAACTACAAAAATAATTATATAGAAATTTATCAATTTATGTAAAATGCCGTGGTATAATCGAAATGTAAATGCAATATGTCAATTTGCAAATTGGGAGACGGCGGCGCAAGGTCTTTCTCACGGGTGTATAGGCTGAGTGGTGTTTTAAATCGGCCTGTGCGCGATATAGTCTGAATTCT
Organism: uncultured Eubacteriales bacterium; assembly: GCA_900550615.1. Classification (GTDB taxonomy): domain Bacteria; phylum Bacillota; class Clostridia; order Oscillospirales; family Oscillospiraceae; genus Vescimonas. The sequence continues at coordinate 3,331 of URSX01000113.1, read as the reverse complement.
GAAATTACAGGACAGTTTGTAAAAGGATGGGACCATGAAGAAGAAAACGCGTACTGGTATCATCGTTTTCGCACTCATCATAGTCGCCGTAGGTGTTTACATGGCGGCCCTCAATATCCAGGGCAGAAAGGAGGTCCGGCGCATCACCGAGACCACGCCCCATGCGGATACAATGGAGGCCAGCCTGAAAAAATACGAAACCGGGGAGAGCGTTGAAGCGAGTGATCCGGCGGAGTTGGAGAGGATATGGGAAGCTTTACCGTGTATCCAGTATAAAGGTCTGTGCAAAGGAAAGGATTTGATACAGCCCGGCGACCGCGTGTATTCACTCATCCTTACCGCCGGGGAATCCCATGTGACCATGACCCTATACCCCGCGGGCCATGACCAGTCCTCTTACATCAATGACGATCCCTGGGGCATTTCCCCGAAGAACACCGATGCCTTCTATGAAACATTACAGCCGTTTTTTGGATAGGCTGCGAGGGCAGGCAGATATAAAAACAAGGGAGCCGCAGGGCTCCCTTGTTTTTGTGAAAGTAGTTTGCATTTTGCTCCGACAGATGTGTCGCCGGCCACTCACACCATCACCGGTGTCTGCCGCCAGTCCCTGCCGCAGGGGAGGAGAGAGCCGGGGTAGGCCAGGGCGTACACATCCGTCCGCCTTGCTTCCCGTGTAAAAAGTGCCTCCGCCGCCGGGCCCAAGCGGCCCACATCTGCCGCCTTGGTCAGCACGGGCACGCCGCTATCCTGCATCTGCCGCAGAAGCTTCCGGCCTGATGCCGTGGCGGCCAGGACACGGACATAGGGGATGTCCTCCGGGGGCGGCTCCAGGCTCAAAAACGCTGCCCACAGCATCCGCCGCACCCGGGCGGTAGGGTAGCGTTTGGTGGTGGCCCGGGTGAGAATATCCGTTAGGCTGCTTCCTGTCTGCACTGCTTGGTATACCCGGCGGTACAGTCCCTCGTTCCCGCCGTCGTAAGGAGCAAAATCCTCCTCATTCATCAGCCGCAGCCGGGAAAGCATGGCCCCCTCCAGCCGGGCGGGGTCCGTCGGAGCCAGACCCATTTCCATCTCTCGGTGCAGGATGTCTGCTGCCGCCGAGGGCATCAGGGCGAATGCATCGGTGCTTTGTCCCGCCGCCAGCAGGGCACGGATGCAGGAGGCTGAGGAGGCTCCGTGGTGGCCACCGTCCTCCCGGCGCACCGTGGCTGCGTCCAGAGAAAGGCCCCGACGGCGGATGGCCTTGAGATATTCCACGGCCAGGGTGTTGTTGGGCTGGGCCAGCAGCGCGCCGCATCCGGCCTCCCGCTCCAGCACCGTCTGCCGGGCGGCGGCGTAGGGGAGTCCCCCGTCCATTTCCGCCCGGATGGCCCGGTGAATGTCCTCCCGCAGCAGCGCTTCCGCCGCCGCCCACAGGGCATCCGTATCCCCGCACTCGCTGCCGAAACAGAGGGCTTTCACGCCGCATTGGGCCAGCAGGGACACGCCGCCGTCTGCAAATTTCTCCGCCGTGGCCATGGCCCAGGGGGTGGGCAGCTCCACCACCAGGTCGGCCCCGCAGCACACAGCCATCTCTGCTCGGGCGAATTTCCCCACGCAGGCCGCGCCGCCCCGCTGGGTGAAGTTGCCGCTCATGGCGCACACTACCGGCAGGCCTGTGGTCTCCCTGGCACTGCGCAGCAGCCTTTCATGGCCCCGGTGCAGAGGGTCAAATTCACATACGATGCCTACCGCGTTCATGGACACACCTCCTTCAAATACTGGTTCGTCTTCCATTTTACCCTATTTCCCCGCTCCGGGCAACGACCTGTTGCAATCCGGGGCAAAAAAAGGTACAATGTATATAAATTTGCAACCGAAAGGAGCTTTTCTCCATGAAAATAGGCATGATGTATGCCATGGACGGCGAGATCGAAAGCCTGCTGAAAAATGAAAACGCCCACCTGCTGGAAAAGGTATCCGGCGCGTCCTTTTACCAGATCCGGGAGAATGTGGTGGCCTGCGCCGGGGGTGTGGGTAAGGTAAACGCCGCCATGTCCACCCAGCTGCTTATCAGCCGCTACGCCCCGGACGTGGTGCTGAACGTGGGAGTGGCCGGGTGCTTTGAAAATGTGCCCATCGGCACACTGGTGCTGGCCACGGGCTTCGTGCAGCACGACTCCGACACCTCCGCCCTGGGCGACCCGGTGGGTCTGGTGTCCACGGTAAACAAGGTGGAGTTTCCCACTGCCTGGCCGGAAAAGGCCCGGGCCGCTATGGACAAGACCGGCCTGCCCTATCGCACGGGACTGGTGGCCACCGGCGACTGGTTCGCCACCGATATCCCCCGCAGCCACTGGATCTATGACACCTTCCACCCGCTGCTGTGCGAGATGGAGGGGGGCGCCGTGGCCCAGGTGTGCTGCCGGAATGAGGTGCCGTTTTTGTCCCTGAAGTCCGTCAGCGACTGCGTGCTGGAGCACCACGACTTCTTCTTCAACTTCCCCCAGGCCATCCGGGAACTCAACGGCGTGGCTATGAAATTTATCGACAATCTGGAGGCGGAATGATGGAACGTATTGCCAGCTTTACCGTGGACCACACCGTGCTGGAGCCGGGTTTGTACCTCTCCCGGCAGGACGGAAATGTGGTGACCTTTGATCTGCGCTTTAAAAAGCCCAACACCGGAGACCTGCTTTCAAACAGTCAGATGCACTCCGTGGAGCACCTCATCGCCACCTTCCTGCGCAACTCCGAGAGCCGGGACGCGGTGGTCTACTTCGGCCCCATGGGCTGCCAGACGGGCTTTTACTTCCTCTTTGACGGGGATAAGCTTACGAATAGTCAGGCCATCGCTCTTTTGCAGGCGGTTTTTGCCTGGGCCGCCGAATACGCCGGACCCATGCCCGGCTGCTCCGCCGCCGAGTGCGGCAACTACCGGAACCTAAGCGTGGAGGAGGGGCGGGCCTGCTGCGCCTGGTATCGGGATCTGATCGGCTCCTGGACGGAGGAAAAGCTGGCTTATCCCACAAAATAAGCCAAAAAAGTGTCCGAAACCGGTTGACAGGCTTCCCTAAGTCTGGTAAACTATATAAGCCGCATTGAATGGGTTACAAGCGCCTGCCTCCGGGCAGACCGCCCCCGACAGCGAGTCCGTAATAAAGGAAAGGTAGGTGCAACAAGTATGCAGGCAATCATCGTGACCGGTGGTAAGCAGTACAACGTTTCTGAGGGTGACACTCTGTTCATCGAGAAGCTGGATGTCAACGCTGGCGACGCCGTGGTCTTCGATCAGGTTCTGGCCATCGTGGATGGGGAGAACACCAAGTTCGGCACTCCCGTGGTGGAG
>URSX01000112.1 GCA_900550615.1 uncultured Eubacteriales bacterium | reverse complement strand
CTCGCTTATTCTGCCGCAGGCAGCGCTTCGGCGATTTCCCCGCTTCATCCGCCACTGGCGCGGAGCGCCCTCGCAATGACAGGTTTATAAAGAGTGCGGCGCGAAATAGGTGGGGCTCTGCCCCGCCCGCGAGCGACCGCGAGGGTCGCCCCTGCGGATGATAAAGGGGTCGCATCATCCGGCGGTAGGCAGGGACTCCCCGCCGACCGCGCTGCCGCTCCGTTGACGCTCCTATGCATATATGGTATACTGGCAAAAAACAAAAGGGGGACCCATTATGCAGCATGAGATCACCGCCGCCCAGCCGCTGCTGGACGAAAAAGGCAATCTGCGTGAGCCCGGCTACTGCAAAAAGCTCCTGCCCATCTACCGCCGCAAGGACATCAGGGCCGGGGCCATGCGCATCAAGGAGTGGGACTACTACCTGGTGAGCAATGGCCGCTTCGCCGTGGCCCTGACCATAGACGACAACGGCTACATGGGGCTGGACTCCATCTCTCTGCTGAACTTTGAGGAGGGCTGGGAGCGAACCAAGAGCCCCATGCGCGCCTTTCCCATGGGCAAAACCGGCCTGCCGGAGAGCTCGGATGCCGGGGATGCAGCCATCTCCGGTAAGGACTACCACCTGTCCTTCCGCCACCAGGGGGCAGACCGGGTGCTGGATTTCCACATGGAGGATTTTCTCGACGGCGCGGCCATCGATGGGCGCATCCGCCTCACCGACGAGCCGGAGGAGAGCATGGTCATCTGCACCCCCTTTGATAAGCCCGGTCATTTTTATTATAACCAGAAGATCAACTGTCTCCGGGCCAGCGGCACCGTCACCGCCGCCGGACGCAGCTACACCTTTGACCCGGCGGATTCCTTCGCCGTGCTGGACTGGGGCCGGGGCGTATGGACCTACCACAACACCTGGTACTGGGGCAGCGCCAGCGGCCAGGTGGACGGGGTGCCCTTCGGCTGGAACATCGGATACGGCTTCGGTGACACCTCCGCCGCCAGCGAAAACATGCTCTTTTACGGCGGCAAGGCCCACAAGCTCAGCCAGGTGACCTTCCACATCCCCATGAAGGACGACCGGGAGGATTATCTCTCCCCCTGGACCTTTACCTCCGACGACGGGCGCTTTGAGATGGACTTCCAGCCGGTGCTGGACCGGGCGGCCTGCACGGATTTCAAGCTCCTGAAAAGCGACCAGCACCAGGTCTTCGGCCGCTTCACGGGAACGGCCACTCTGGACGATGGCCAGGTAATCCGGGTGGAGAATTTTCCGGGCTTTGCGGAAAAAGTGGAAAACAAATGGTAAATCAGAGTCAGGAGGCAAGACCATGATCGAGAAAACCAAGCTTCCCCTGGCGGCATTTGTGGCGGACAGCGCCACCGTCCGGGGGCATATCACCGCCAACAAGGGCAGCAGCATCTATTTCGGTGCCGTGCTGCGCTCGGAGTCGGAAACCATAGAAATCGGCGAGGACACAAATATTCAGGACAACTGCGTGCTCCACACGGACACGGGCTTTCCCATGACCATCGGCCGGGGCTGCACCATCGGCCATGCCGCCATCCTCCACGGCTGCACCATCGGGGACAACACCCTCATCGGCATGGGCGCTATCGTCCTCAACGGCGCAAAGATCGGCCAAAACTGCATCATCGGCGCCGGGGCACTGGTGCCCCAGGGGATGGAGATCCCCGACGGCAGCCTGGCCTTCGGCTCCCCGGCCAAGGTACGCCGGGCGCTGACGGAGGAGGAAATTGCAGCCAACCGGGCCGCCGCCGCGTTCTACTGCCGGGAAGCGGCGGAATACGCCGAATGACCCGGCGGCCGGGCTGAAAAAGGAGAAAAGCTGCCCATGAAGGAAAATCGCAAGCTGCTGCGGGAGGTTCCCAAGGATATCCGCCGGGACATGACGGACGAAGAGGTGCTGAACCTGCTGGCGGACAGCAAGGTCTCTGCACGCCCCGAAAGCGACGGGGAAAAAGAGGATACAGAGTAAAAATAGCGCTATAAAACAGGGCCGAAGTGTTGCTTCGACCCTGTTTAACATTCCCTTATTCAGTTTCCATGCTCTCATCCCTCGGCTTTTTCACCAGGAGGTTGATAGCGCCGTGGCAATTTTCGATCTGCACCACGTTCTGGCTGGGGGCGTACTCCCCGTCCAGGGACCAGGGGATATCGTCCTCCGTCTCCACGGTCACTTTAGAAGCGTGGCGGAAGAATATCCCCGGGTTATCATACTGCATCTGCTTCAGCGACACCAGCAGACCCGTCAGATCCAACGCTGTCCGGGGCATCCGCAGCAGCACCACCTCAAACTCACCGTCATCCATCCGCACCCGGTTGGGATCCAGCTTCACCAGCCCGGCCAGGGAGGTAGAGTTGCACACGCTGCCGAAGATGAAGTCACCCTCCACCGTCTCCTCGTCTGCGGTGATGCGGCAGCAATAGGGCCGCAGGGAGTCCAGGCTCTTGATCCCCTCCAGGATATAGGCGAAATGCCCCAGGGCATTCTTCACCTCCTGGGGAGCGGAATAGCTGGCCTTGGTAAAGGCGCCGAAGGAGGCCACATAGGAGAAGTACCGGTCATTGTGCCGGCCCACGTCCAGGGCCATGGTCTCGCCCCTGGCGATGATGTTCGCCGCCATGTACGGCACGACGGGGATATGCAGTGTAGCGGCAAAATCGTTGGTGCTGCCCGCCGGCAGATAGCCCAGCTTCGGCCGTTTATCCAGCTGCATGAGGCCAGAGATGGTCTCGTTCAGTGTGCCGTCACCTCCGTAGCAGGCCACGGTGTCATACAGGCCCCCCATATCCCTGGCAGCCCGGGTGGCATCCCCCGGGGCTTTTGTTTCCATCACATGGATCAGATATCCCCCCTCGGACAGGCGGGCAATGGCATCATACAGCGGGGCGCGGGACTTGTTTTTCCCCGCCCGGGGATTCACAATCAGAAGCAGTTTTTTCACAATACACCTCCTCAAACAGAAGACCACGCATGATATGCGTTATTATCTGATGATATCATACATGCTTTCCGCCGGAAAAGCAAGAGTGCATCGACCCCGCGCTATATTTTCGGGAAGATATGCCCGCAAGCCTTGCCAAGCGCCATTTTTTTAGGTATGATAAAGCAAAAGCCCTGGGAGGTGCCGCCATGAAAGAAAAAAAGAAATACATCCACTGGGGGGTGACCATCTTCCTCACAGGCTGCGCGCTGCTGATATTCTACGATGTGTTCTACCGGGATAACTCCGGCACCGTGCAGGCCTTTTTCGGGAAGCTGATGTCCATCCTGTCGCCCATTCTCTACGGAATGGGTATGGCCTACCTGCTGGCGCCTATCGTCAACTGGCTGGAACGCCTCATCCTGCGCGGCCGGGACGCTTTGGAGAAAAAACAGGGCAAGCCCTTCCGCCTTCACCGGGGCTGGCTGCGGGCGGTGAGTATTCTGCTCACCTGGTCGGTGATGCTGGTGCTGCTGTACCTGCTGTTCAGCATGCTGATCCCCCAGCTGGTGGACAGCATCACCACGCTGGTGAACAACCTGGAGACCTATTACACCACCATTTATAACTGGGTGGCAAACCTGCTCAGCGACAATCCCCAGCTGACGGATCTGGCCAACCGCTATTACAGCGAGGCCAGCCAATGGCTCACCACCAAGCTGCTGCCGGGCCTGCAGACCGCCCTGACCAATGTCACCGGCAGCGTGGTCACCGGCGTGTGGAGCGTCATCACCTTCGCCAAGAATTTCGTCATCGGCATCATCGTCTCCGTATATCTGCTGGCCGCTAAAGAAAAAAGCACCGCCCGCTGCTGCAAGCTGCTGTACGGCGTGCTGCCGGAGGAGCGGGCCATGTTCGCCGTCCGGGGCTTCCGGCGGGTGGACTATATCTTCAGCGGCTTTGTCCGGGGTAAGCTGCTGGATTCGCTCATCATCGGCATCCTCTGCTTCATCGGGTGCAGCATCCTGAAAATGCCTTATACGCCCCTGGTCAGCGTCATCGTGGGCGTGACCAACATCATCCCGTTTTTCGGCCCCTTCCTGGGGGCGATACCCTGCGCGCTGCTGATCCTGCTGGTGAGCCCGCTGAAGTGCCTGTACTTCGTCATCTTCGTCTTCCTCCTGCAGCAGCTGGACGGCAACGTCATCGGCCCGAAGATCCTGGGCGACTCCACGGGTATCTCCAGCCTGTGGGTCATCATCGCCATCCTCATCGGTGGCGGCTTCGGCGGCGTGCTGGGGATGTTCCTGGGCGTGCCAATCTTCGCCTGCCTGCAGGTGCTGGTGCGCTGGCTGCTGAATCTGCGGCTGCAAAAGCGCAATATGCCCCTGGCCGCCGGAGAATATGTAAACCGCGACCGGGACGTGCCGCCTCCTCCGCCGGAGGGCGACAACAAAAAGTAATTTCACCAGAATAATATACTATCTGCGATCAAGGAGAGCACATGGAACCGGAACTGAAAGCCAAACTTCTGCACAATCTCAACACGCGAGAGCCCTATACCCAGCACAACCACATCGTGATCAGCGACATCGGGGAGGGCACCTCCCGGATCGAGCTGGATCTGAAGCCTGAGAGCCTGAACCGCCTGGGCCGGCCCCACGGCGGCATCCTGTTCACCCTGGCCGACGACGCCTGCGGCGTGGCCCTGTCCGGGCTGCGTCAGGAGACCTGCGTCACCGTCAGCTCTACCATGGATTTCATGGCGGCAGCGGAGCTGGGCGATCACCTCATTGCCACTGGACAGGTGATCCGCGCCGGCCGGCGCACCTGCTTCTGCCAGGCGGAGGTCAAAACAGCAGAAGGGAAGCTCCTGGCCATGTGCCACAGTGTGTGGGCCTACACGGGCAAGCCTCTGGATCTGAAGGACTGACGGGGCAGGCGATATCCATAGACGAATATAAAACGGGGCGGTTCACAATGTGAA
>URSX01000111.1 GCA_900550615.1 uncultured Eubacteriales bacterium | reverse complement strand
TGGGCGAGGAGGACGTGAAGAAGAAGTTCCCCGCCATGTACAACGCCTTCTGCTATGGTGCGCCTCCCCACGCGGGCATTGCCCCGGGCGTGGACCGGATGGTGATGCTGCTGGCGGGCGAGAGCTCCATCCGGGAGATCATCCCCTTCCCCATGAACAAGAACGCCCAGGATATCATGATGGGCGCGCCGTCCACCGTGGAGCAGAAGCAGCTGGATGAGCTGCATATTGCTCTGGTGGGCCAGCTGGAGGAGGAGTAAGCTCCTCCAATGCGGATTTCTTCCCGCTGCCTTTGCTCCACACCAAGCGTTTTGCGCAGCAAAACCTTGCCGCAGGCGGAATTCACTTCCGCCGAGGATTGAAATTTGTGCCAGGGGGCCCCACAAAATGCCCCGTCATTTTGTGGGGAGTGCAGAAGCAGCTGGATGAGCTGCATATCGCCCTGGTGGGTCAGCTGGAGGAGTAATTTTTCCTCCGCAATGGAAAATTTATAAGAGGTGGCCGCCCGGCCACCTCTTTTTTGCGTGGGATGTGGGAATAAATGCGTAGGGGACGGGGATGCGGATTGCCACACCAGTGACATCGGTCACTGGTCCGCAATGACATGGTTTCTTCAAGGAGTGCGGTGGGCTTGTTTCCCCCTTCCCTCTTGCATTTCTCCCGGTTTTGCGGCATACTGGGGGTGTTCAATTTTGTATTAAAGGAGTTTTCAACATGGAAACCGCGAAATTATACTACGCCGACGCTTTTCTCCGGGAATTTGACGCGCAGGTGATCGCCTGCCGCCCGGGGGGCAAAAAATGGCTGGTTCAGTTGGATCAGACCGCCTTCTACCCCGAGGGCGGCGGTCAGCCCGCCGACCACGGCACCCTGGGCGGCGCGATGGTTCTGGATGTGCAGGAGCAGGACGGCGTGATTTTCCACACCTGTGACCGGGCACTGACCGTGGGTGAGGTCGTCCATGGGGAGATCGACTGGCCCCGGCGCTTTGACCACATGCAGCAGCACTCCGGAGAGCACATCGTCAGCGGGATGCTGTGCGCCGCCTACCACTGCGACAACACGGGCTTTCACCTGGGGGAGGGCTCCGTCATCATTGACTACAACGCCGACATCCCCTGGGAGGGAGTGCTGGACATCGAGGCCCGGGCCAACCGCTACATCTGGGAGAACCACCCCTTCGAGGCCCTCTACCCCTCGGCCGATGAGCTGGCCGCCCTCCCCTACCGCAGCAAAAAGGAGCTGACCGGCCAGGTGCGCATCACCCGGTTCCCCGGAGCCGACTGCTGCGCCTGCTGCGGCACCCATGTGGCGTATTCCAGCCAGGTGGGGCTGGTGAAATTCATCGGATGGCAGAAATTCCGGGACGGCGTGCGGCTGGAGCTGCTGTGCGGCCAGCGGGCCCTGGCCTATCTGGCCCTGAACTGGGAGCAGAACAGCGCCGTGGGCCGGGCCCTGTCCGTGAAGCCCGGCAAGACCGCCGAAGCCGTAGAGCGGCTGCTGGGCGAGGTGCAGAGCCTGAAGGCCCGGTGCGCGGCGATGGAGGAGCAGAGCTTCGCCAGCCTGGCCCAGGAGCACCGGGGCGCGGGAAATGTACTGCTGGTGCAGCCGGCTATGGAGCCGGACGCCGTGCGCCGCCTGTGCGACGCGGTGAGTCAGAGCTGCGGCGGCCGTTGTGCCGTGTTCGCCGGAGGGGACGGCAGCTACAAATACGCCGTCATTCACGCCGGGCAGGACATCTCCCCCCTGGTGAAGGAGATGAACGCCGCGCTCCATGGCCGGGGCGGCGGACGGAATGGCTTTGCCCAGGGAAGCGCCGCCTGCACGGAGGAGGAGCTGCACCGTTTTTGGGCAGAAAATACCTGAAAGATGAACTTCAGACCGGAATCGTCCTGTTTTTTTGGCGATTTCGGTCTATCTTTTCCGTTAAAATGGTGTTATACTGATTTGGTCTGAAGTTTAAAAGGGGTATTATGCTATGCAGAACGAAAACAAGCTGGGCGTTATGCCCATTAAAAAACTCATCTGGAACATGTCCCTGCCCATCATCATCTCCATGCTGGTGCAGGCCCTGTACAACATCGTGGACAGCGTGTTCGTCTCCTGGGTCAGCGAGGCATCGCTGACGGCGGTATCTCTGGCGTTCCCGGCCCAGAACCTGATGATCTCTCTGGCCGCCGGCACCGCTGTGGGCGTCAACGCCCTGATGGGCCGGGCCCTGGGCGCGAAAGACCAGAAACGGGCGGACACCGTGGCCATGAACGGTCTGTTTCTGGCCTTGATGGGCTTCCTGCTGTGCGCCGCGCTGGGCCTGAGCCTGTCGGACTTCTTCTTCCGCAGCCAGACGGACGTGGAGGAGATCATCCAGATGGGCAACCAGTACCTGATGATCGTCATGGGTGCGTCCTTCGGCGCTTTCGGCCAGATGATGCTGGAACGGCTGCTCCAGGGCACGGGCCACAGCATCCTCTCCATGTATACCCAGGGCGCGGGCGCCATCATCAACATCATTCTCGACCCCATTTTCATCTTCGTATTCAAAATGGGCGTGACCGGCGCGGCCATTGCCACCGTCATCGGTCAGATCTGTGCCTGCATCTTTGCCCTGATCCTGAATCTGAAGAAAAACCCGGAGATCCACCTGGTGTTCCGGGGCTTCCGACCCAACTGGCGCATCATCGGCAGCATTTACGCCATCGGCCTGCCGTCGGTGGCGATGATGGCCATCGGCTCGGTGATGACCTTCCTGATGAACAAGATCCTCATCACCTATCACTCCGCACACGAGACCGCCGCCACCGCCTTCGGCATCTACTTCAAGCTCAACAGCTTCGTGTTCATGCCGGTGTTCGGCCTGAACAACGGCGTTGTGCCCATCATCGCTTATAGCTACGGCGCCCAGCAGCGCGCCCGCATGACCGAGACCATCAAGCGCAGCGCCATTTACGCCTCCTGCGTAATGCTGGTGGGTATGGCCATCTTCCAGATATTCCCGGGGGCGCTGCTGAAGATCTTCAAGGCCACCGACTCCATGATGACCGTGGCCGTCCCGGCCCTGCGGATCATCTCCCTGAGCTTCTGCCTGGCCGGAGCATGCATCGCCTTGAGCGGCTGCTTCCAGGCGTTGGGAAAATCCATGTACTCGCTGATCGTGTCCTTCATCCGGCAGCTGGTGCTGCTGATCCCGGCGGCCTTCGTGCTGGCGCAGATCGGCCAAAGCGTGGGCAACGACGATCTGGTATGGTGGTGCTATCCCATTGCCGAGGTCTTTTCCCTGATCGTCACCCTTCTGTGCTATCACCGCCTGCACCGCACGCTTATCTCCAAGCTGCCCGAAAATGGGCCGGAGGAAGCCTGACGCACCTTACTTCTATGCAAACATGAACAAAACCGCCGCTTCTGGCAGAAGCGGCGGTTTTGTCGGTTCAACATGTCTCCGACGGGATACTTTCTGCCAACAGCGGCAGAAAGTACCCAAAGAACGCCGTCAAAACCCATGGTTTTGAAAACCTTTGCGCGGCTGGGCTGCCGTCCGCGTGGAAGCCTTCTGCCACGCGAACCGGACGCGCAGGTTTATCATCTTGCTTTCGCATCGTCTCTGCGTCTACAGCCGCTGGCCGCTCACGCGGACCCGCGCTTCCCTGTCATATCAGGGATGCCCCCTGCATCTACCGCGCAGGCAAAGAACCCGCCGCACCTCTTGCCATGCACCCGTAGGGGCGACCCTCGCGGTCGCCCGCGCTCTGCACATCTTGTTACGCTTCCGTATGGGCGGGGTTCTAACCCACCCGCCCGTCATCCGCCGCACATCTTGTAAAAAAATGTCATTGCAAGGCCAGTGCACAAACTGCCCTCGGCAATCCGTATCCTCCCACCCATTAAAAATTTTCTTCGCATAGTTTTTCTCCTGTGGAGCAAAATAACCATAGGCTCTATGCCTGAGTTTATAATTTTGGAGGAAGAAACTATGTCCAACTGTACCAACGACGGGTGCGCCTGCACCCCCAACAACGCCATCAAATGCACCGTCACCAGCTGCGCACATCACTGCAGCGAGGTGAATAACTGCGGTCTGCACTCCATCCAGATCGGCACCCACGAGGCCAATCCCTCCAAGGATCAGTGTACCGACTGCCTGAGCTTCCGCAAGATGTGAGTTCCCGCTCCCCTCACAGCCCCGGGCCGTGAGGGGCTACATATAAGGGAGGCGAGATCGTGGAGAACAAATGGAAATACCGTCTCAGCGGCACGGCGGCGGGCCTTGTGGGCGGTCTGTTCGGCGGCGGAGGCGGCACGGTGCTGGTTCCGCTGCTGACCGGCTGGTGTAAACTGGAGCAAAAACGCGCCCTGGCCAGCTGCGTAGCGGTGATTTTTCCCCTGTGTGCCCTGTCCGCCGTCATTTATCTCCTGCGCACAGGGCTGCAGGTGCTGACGGCCCTGCCCTACCTGCTGGGTGGCCTTGCAGGCGGCTTTGTGGGCGGCAAGCTGTTCCGGCGCATGCCCAGTGTATGGCTGCGGCGCATTTTTGGGATGTTTTTGGTGTACGGCGGCGTGCGGTATCTGCTGTGACGGCATATCTTCTCCCCGCCCTGGCCGGATTTTTAACGGGCATTCTCTCCGCCTGGGGCGTCGGCGGCGGTACGCTGCTTCTTCTGATGATGACCCTGTTTCTGGGGGTGGATCAGATCACCGCCCAGGGCATCAACCTCCTGTATTTTCTCCCCACGGCAGCCATGGCCCTGGTGCAGCACCGGAAAAACGGCCTGCTGCATGCGCCGCTTCTGCGCAGCGCCATTCCCTGGGGCCTTCCCGCTGCCGCCATAGCCGCCTGGGCCGCCACCGCCATAGATGTAGAGCTCCTGAAAAAGCCCTTCGGCGTTTTTCTCCTCCTGTCCGGTCTCTATACTGTTTTCAGCCGTTCTCCCGAGGGAAAATGAACATCCCGTTCAAGCCGTCCCCGGCCCCGCCCTCATTGCAGAGCGCAACTCTACTCCACTCGCTCCTACAATCCCCACCCACTGCGCAAAAAAGGACGGACCTCCCGGTCCGTCCTTTCAGCGTGTCGAAAAAGTCTTTTCGACACGCTGACTAAGTTTTTGAAACTTTGAAAGAGTTT
>URSX01000110.1 GCA_900550615.1 uncultured Eubacteriales bacterium | reverse complement strand
GACACCCTTCTTGGGTTTCCCTCACACACCCTTCCTTACCGTTATCGCAAATATAGCATTTTATCGACAGTCTCAACCGGACTTTCTTCGGAAAGCCCGGTTTTTCATATTTCGGGAAAAATGCGGCAAACTAAAGGTATCTTTTTGCGGGAGGATGGAAGTTATGACAGCAAAGCGCCTGGGACGGCAGACGGTGAAGCTCTCTTCGCCGGTGAGCGTCTTGTCCTACGCCAACATCGGCGGCAAGCAGGAGGCCAAGGGGCCTCTGGCGGGTTATTTTGACGAACTGAATCCGGATGCCTATTTCGGGCAGAAAAGCTGGGAGAAGGGGGAGTCCGCCATGCAGCGGTTTGCCCTGCAAAAGGCCATGGAAAAGGGCGGGCTGCAGGCAGAGGATCTGGACTATGTGCTGGCGGGCGACCTGCTGAACCAGTGCATCGGTACCTCCTTCGGCCTACGGGATTTCAAGATCCCGTTTTATGGACTCTACGGCGCCTGCTCTACCATGGGGGAGAGCCTGTCCCTGGCGGCGCTGCTGATCGACGGGGGCTTTGCCGGCATCGTGGGCGCCATGACCAGCTCCCATTTCTGCACGGCGGAGCGTCAATACCGCATGCCGGTGCTGTACGGCAACCAGCGCACCCCCACCGCCCAGTGGACAGCTACGGCCTCGGGCTGCTGCATTCTCGGCCGGCAGGGGGACGGGCCGTATATCACTCACACCGTCTGCGGACGCATTGTGGATCTGGGTATCAAGGATGTGAACAACATGGGGGCCGCCATGGCCCCGGCGGCCTACGACACCCTATCGGCGCTGTTTCGGGAGACAGGGACATCTCCGGCGGAATACGACCTGATCGTGACGGGGGATCTGGGAGAATTGGGCCACGACATCGTGGCGGATTTCTTCCGGGAGGACGGCATCGAGCTGGGGGAGAAGTATACGGACTGCGGCCTGCTGCTGTATGACCGGGAGGGACAGGACATGCATGCCGGTGGCTCCGGGTGCGGCTGCTCGGCAGCGGTGCTGAACGGGTATCTGCTGGGTGGGCTCCGGGCCGGACGGTGGAAAAAGATCGTGTTCGCACCCACAGGCGCGCTGCTGTCGCCCACGTCGTCTTTCCAGGGGGAGAGCATACCGGGCATCTGCCATGCGGTGATCATTTCGGCGGGAAAGGAGAATTGAGATGCAGTATCTTCATGCTTTTTTATGCGGCGGCGTGCTGTGTGCCATCGGACAGCTGCTCATCGATAAGACGCAGCTGACCCCGGCGAGAATTCTGACGGGCTATGTGGTGGCCGGGGTGCTGCTGCAGGCCATAGGCATCTACCAGTCTGTGGTGGACTGGGGCGGCGCAGGAGCCACGGTGCCCCTGACGGGATTCGGCTATTCCCTGGCCAAGGGGACGGCCAAGGCCGTGGAGGAGCAGGGCCTGCTGGGGGCGCTGACCGGAGGGTTGACGGCCACCGCGGGAGGCATCGCGGCGGCGGTGGTATTCGGCGTGCTCATGGCAATTTTGTTCAAACCGAAAGAAAAACGTTGACAAATACCCTTGGGGGGTATACAATGACGCTGTGCTAAAATACCCCCAGGAGGTATATGGAAATGGATCATTGCTGCTGCCATCAGAAAACGAAGCATCGCTCTGCGGAGGAGCAGAAAAGCCTTGCAAACCGCCTCAGCCGGATCGAAGGGCAGGTCAGGGGCCTGCGGGATATGCTGCAGAAGGATGCCTACTGTACAGACATCCTGGTGCAGGTTTCGGCGGTAAACGCAGCGCTGAACAGCTTCAGCAAGGAGCTGCTGGCTACACACATCCGTACCTGCGTGGCCGATGGCATCCGCCGGGGGGACGACGAGGTCATCGACGAGCTGGTGACCACGCTGCAGAAGCTCATGAGGTGAGGGGGCACTTTCAATGACGAAACAATTTGCTGTGACAGGCATGACCTGCGCGGCCTGCTCGGCCCATGTGGAGCGGGCGGTGTCGCAGCTGCCAGGGGTGAAGACGGCGGCGGTGAATCTGATGCTGGGGCGGCTGAACGCCACCTATGACGAGGGAGAGGTCACTGCCCAGGAGATCATCGACGCGGTGATCCGGGCCGGATACGGTGCCCGAGAGGCGGACGAGAAGGATCTGGCACCGGACAAGCAGCAGGACGAGGTGGTGTCCGCCATGGGGCGGCGGCTTTTGTGGTCGGTGATATGCCTGGTGCCGCTGTTCTATATCAGCATGGGGCACATGATGGGCCTGCCGGTGCCGATGATATTCCATATGAAGCCCCTGGTGCTGGCCCTGGCGGAGCTGGCGCTGGTGATACCGATCATTATTCTGAACCGCGCGTATTTCACCGTGGGATTTTCCCGGCTCTTCCGGGGCAGTCCCAATATGGACTCGCTGGTGGCCCTGGGCGCTGTGGCGGGACTTGTATACAGCCTGATCGAGATGTATCTGCTGGCGACGGGACACCGGACGGGGATGCCGGACCTGTACTTTGAATCCGCTGGGATGATCCTGACCCTGGTGACCGTGGGCAAATACCTGGAGCAGCGCTCCCGGAAAAAGACCACCGGGGCCATCTCCGCCCTGCTGCGTCTGGCACCGGACAGCGCTGTGGTGCGGCGGGACGGCCAGGAGGTTACGGTGTCGGCGGCGGAGATCGTTGTGGGTGACACGGTGATTGTTCGCCAGGGGGGGAAGATCCCGGTGGACGGCGTGGTGACCAAGGGAAACGCGTCGGTGGACGAATCGGCCCTTACGGGAGAGAGCCTGCCGGTGGAGAAAACAGAGGGCTCGGCTGTGACCTCGGCCACGGTGGTGATGAGCGGCTATGTGGAGCTTGAGGCCCAGCGGGTGGGCAGCGACACGACCCTGTCCCAGATCGTGCAGCTGATGGAGGAGGCTGCCTCCTCCAAGGCACCCATCTCCCGGCTGGCGGATCGGATCAGCGCCGTGTTCGTGCCGGTGGTCATTGGGATCGCTTTGGCGGCGGCCCTGCTGTGGTACTTTGTGGGAGGGCAAGGCATCCGGTTCTGCCTGTCCATCGGCATTGCGGTGCTGGTGATCTCCTGCCCCTGCGCACTGGGTCTTGCGACGCCGGTAGCCATCATGGTGGGTACGGGCAAGGCGGCCCAGAGCGGTATCCTCATCAAATCTGCCGAGAGTCTGGAGCTGCTGGGCAAGGCCCAGACCGTGGTGCTGGACAAGACCGGCACGGTAACAGAAGGCAAGCCCCGGGTGACGGATATTGTGTGCGGCAGCGCGCGAGAGGAGGAGCTGCTGCAGGCGGCGGCCTCCGTGGAAAAACCGTCGGAGCACCCGCTATCCGCTGCCATTACCCAGGCGGCGCAGGAGCGGGGCCTGGACATTCTGCCGGTGACGGATTTTGAGGCCATTGCGGGCGGCGGCGTGCAGGCCGTGCTGGATGGGCGGAAAATGATCGCGGGAAATCAATCCTTTATGGAACGTGCAGGCGTGGATACGGCGACGGTGCAGGAGAAGGCCGGAGCCTTGGCCGCTCAGGGAAGGACAGCGTTGTACTTTGCCCGGGAGGGCAAGCTGCTGGGTATGATCGCTGTGGCGGATGTGGTGAAGCCGGACAGTGCGGCGGCTATCAAGGCCTTGCAGGATGCCGGCCGGGAGGTCGTGCTGCTGACGGGGGATAATGAGGTCACTGCCCAGGCCATCGCCGGACAGGTAGGTGTGCGGCGGGTACTGGCCCAGGTGCTGCCCACGGACAAGGCCGCCTGTGTGGAGAAGCTGCAGAAGGAAGGACGCTGCACCATCATGGTAGGCGACGGCATCAACGATGCCCCGGCTCTGGCCCGGGCGGATGTGGGTCTGGCCATCGGCGCAGGCACGGATATCGCCATCGAGTCGGCGGATGTGGTGCTCATGCGCAGCTCCCTGTGGGATATCGTTACCGCCACGGAGCTATCCCGGGCGGTGATCCGCAACATAAGAGAGAACCTGTTCTGGGCATTTATCTATAACGCCATCGGTATCCCGGTGGCAGCGGGTGTGCTGTACCCGGCGCTGGGGATCACGCTCAACCCCATGATCGCCGCAGCGGCCATGAGTTTAAGCTCCGTGTGCGTGGTGACTAACGCCCTGCGCCTGCGGCTGTGGAAGGGGCCCGTCTGCCCCAAGACCGAAACAAAAACAATCAATCAGGAGGGAACCGGTATGGAGAGAATTCTGACCGTAGAGGGCATGATGTGTGCCCATTGCTCCGGACGGGTGGAGGGCGCGCTGAATGCACTGCCCGGCGTAAGCGCCCATGTGGATCTGGAGAAAAAGGCCGCCACGGTCACAGCTGATGCGGAGGTCACGGACGATGCGCTACGCAAAGCCGTGGAGGACGCCGGATACAAGGTGACTGCGATTCGGTGACAGCCCATTCGGGCGCAAAAGCTCCCCCGCAGCTGCGGGGGAGCTTTTGTTTGCGGCAGTTTTTACTTGTCCAGCTCCTCGTCCAGCTCATCCAGACTGCGGAGCATGTCATCAAAGCCGGAGAGATCCGTCTCTTGCAGAATGTCCCGGGCGCTCTGGAGCTTTTCGATAAAGCGGCTCAGCAGTTCCTTGTAGCGGGTGCTGTTTTCGCCGCACCAGCTGCGCTGCCTGGACACCGTTTCGTGGAGACGCTGGATGGCTTGGGCGCGGAATTCCTCCGTCCGGCGGTGGGCATTGATCTCAATTTCTGCGATGTGATCCCGGATCTTTGCGTATTCGTCCGCCTGAACCTGCAGTTCATCGCAGTGTTCCTGGGTCTGGTGCAGCGATTCCTGAAGCTGGCGGTTTTCCGCCTCCAGACACTGGACCTGCGCGGTAAGCGTCTCGATCTCCCGGCGGGAATCCTGGCAGCTCTCTGCCTGCTTGCGCAGGATGGCCAGCTGCTGGCCCAACTCGCCGTTCTGGCGGCGCAGGTCGTCCCCGGCGCGGGTCAATTCCTCCATCTGGGCCTGATTTTCCTTGGTGATCTTTTCAATATAAGCGACCACATCCTCCCGGTCGAAGCCGCCAAACATACGCGTTCTGAAATTCACGCTCATAGTATCCTCCGTTTCGCCTGAGACCGCCTGAAAGGCCACAGGGAATAGTGCTTTTATGCTTCAACAATAGCACAAATTTGGCGTTATGACAAGCGGGAAATGGCCTGGAAGAAAAAAGAACGGTTTTTTTATAAAAAATGCTTGCATTTTGTTTCGGGACGTGGTAATATAATCAAGTCGTCAGGAATGAGACATGCGCCGTTAGCTCAGCTGGATAGAGCGTCTGGCTACGGACCAGAAGG
>URSX01000109.1 GCA_900550615.1 uncultured Eubacteriales bacterium | reverse complement strand
CTCTTCGCCCTGATCGGTTTCTTCTTTTCGGGAGGTATCGATCAAAGTCTGGTCGATGGTCCCTGGGGGAAAATTACTCCTGAGCGTCCTTGCTCTCGCCCATGGGCGCGCCGCATTCGGGGCAGAACTTGCCTTCGGAGGCAACGCCGCACACGGGGCACACATGCTCCGCAGGCTCTTCCTCCTCCGGGCATTCCTCCTTCTGGGGCTTGGAGGCCTCCAGCTCAGCAATCTTGAGCTTGGATGCATTGACAGCTTCCACAACATCCTTCACAGACTCGGGGATGTTCTCGCCGTACTCAGCCACGAACCACTCGCCGATGGCCTTGTAGTTCTTATCCAGCTCCCGCTGCTCCATCATGATGGCCATATTGGTCTTGGCGGATTCCGCCGCGGTCTTTGCCTTTTCGCTGGCAGCACCCGCCAGGTCCTTCGCTTTATCCACGGCCACACCGGCGTAGGCCTGCGCCTTCTTGCCCAGTTCGTCAAAAAATGCCATAGTAAAAAACTCCTTTCATATTTTACGGTTTTGCTTATTATACACAATTTCAAATCGCATTGCAAGCCGCATTCAAAGCTTTTTCACCCCTGTACGCCCGGGGTTTCCCGCCGGGTCTCAGTGCTCAATCCAGTCCGCCGCCCGGCTCACCGCCCGCTTCCACAGGCGGTACTCTTCGTCGCACTCACTCTGCACCCTCTGGGGCAGGAACACCCGGTCGCTGCGGCGCAGGGCCTTCAGCTCCTCCCGATCCTTCCACAGGCCGCAGGCAAGGCCCGCCAGGGCCGCCGCGCCGAAGGCCGTGGTCTCTACCATGGCGGGCCGGTCCACGGGGATGCGCAGGCTGTCGGCCTGCATCTGCATGAGGATATCGCTGACGCTGGCGCCGCCGTCCACCCGCAGACAGGCGATGTCACACCCGGCGTCCTGCCGCATGGCCAGCATCAGATCCGTCACCTGATAGGCAATACACTCCAGCACCGCCCGGGCGATGTGCGCCCGCCCGGTTCCCCGGGTCAGGCCCAGGATGGCCCCCCGGGCGTACATATCCCAATAGGGTGCCCCCAGCCCTGTAAAGGCCGGCACCACTACAACGCCTCCGGAGGAGGGCACCGTGGCCGCCAGGTCATTGATCTGGGGAGCGGAGTCAATGATCTTCAGCTCGTCCCGAAGCCACTGGATGGTGCTGCCGCCGTTGAAGACGCTGCCCTCCAGGGCATAGTTCGTCTCCCCTCTTACCTGCCAGGCCACCGACGTCACCAGGCCCGCCCGGCTGCGCACAGGTGTATCACCCACGTTCATCAAAGTGAAGCAGCCGGTGCCGTAGGTATTCTTGGCCTCACCGGGGGCGAAGCAGCCCTGGCCGAACAGGGCCGCCTGCTGGTCGCCTGCCGCGCCGCACACCGGCACCCCCGCCGCCTTTTCAAAGCCGGGGATCCCGGGCTTTACCGTGCCGTAGGTCTCGCTGTTGGAAACGGGCCGGGGCAGGATGGACATGGGGATCTGCAAAATGTCGCACAGCTCCTCATCCCACTGCAGCTTATGTATATCGAAGAGCATGGTCCGGGAGGCGTTGGAGTAGTCCGTGACGTGCTCTCCCGTCAGCTTCCAGATGAGATACGTCTCCACCGTGCCGAAGAGGATCTCTCCCCGCTCCGCACGCTCCCGGACACCGGGCACGTTGTCCAGTATCCAGCGGATCTTGGTGGCGGAAAAGTAAGCATCCAGCAGCAGGCCCGTGGTGGACTGGATCCGCTCCGTCAGGCCCTGCTTTTTCAGTTCCTCGCACAGCTCCGCCGTCCGGCGGCACTGCCAGACGATGGC
Organism: uncultured Eubacteriales bacterium; assembly: GCA_900550615.1. GTDB lineage: Bacteria > Bacillota > Clostridia > Oscillospirales > Oscillospiraceae > Vescimonas. Next base: position 3,539 of record URSX01000109.1, on the reverse strand, counting down.
GTTATACACCGGCTGGCCGGTGACCTTGTCCCAGAGGATGGTGGTCTCCCTCTGGTTGGTGACGCCGATGCCCGCCACCTGCCCCGGCTGGGCCCCCCGCAGGGCATCCGCCGCCGCCCGGCTCTCCGAGCACCAGATGTCCACCGGATCATGCTCCACCCATCCGGCCTGGGGATAGATCTGGGGGAAGTCGTGCTGGCCCACCGAGACGATCTGTCCCCGGCGGTCAAATAGTATGGCCCGGGAGCTGGTGGTTCCCTGGTCCAGCGCCAAAATGTACTGCTCCATTGGCCTCTCCTCTTTTCTTTTTTGCCCCGGCGTGGTATACTGCCGGTAACAGGATATAATAGTACCCGCCGGCAGGGGCTGTCCCTTTTGCCCCTGCGGGCCGATGACACAAGTATACCATGGAAGGAGCACAGATTCTATGACAAATTGTGAACATTTCCGTTTCCTCTCCTCCGACGGAAAAACATCCCTCCACGCCTGTATCTGGATCCCCGATGAAAAGATCAAATTCCGGGGCGTTCTGCAGATCGCCCACGGCGTGGCGGAGCACATCGGGCGCTATGACGACTTCGCCCGGTATCTCAACGAGCAGGGCATCGTGGTGGCGGGCCACGACCATCTGGGTCACGGCCAGTCCCTCCCCGAGGGCGGCACGCCGGTGTATTTCGGAGAAAAGGACGGCTGGAAGCACGCGGTGGATGACATCCACAGCCTGCACCTGATTCTCTCCAAGCGCTTCAAGCGCCTGCCCCATCTCATCATGGGCCACAGCATGGGCTCCTTCCTCACCCGCTCCTATCTTATCCGCTACCCGGGGGAGAAAAAGGCCGCCATCCTCATGGGCACCGGCTGGCAGCCGGGCTATATGCTCACGGGCGGCAATCTGGTGGCCAAACGCTTCTACTATAAGAACGGCGGTGCCTCCACCAGCAATTTCGTCACCGAGCTGGCCTTCGGCGGCTATAACCGGGCCTTCGCTCCCAACCGCACGGCCTTTGACTGGCTCTCGGCGGATGCGGAGAATGTGGACCGCTACATGGCCGATCCCATGTGCGGGGCGGACGCCACGGTAGGCCTGTTCCGGGACATGCTGGGGGGCATCCGCTTCAACCAGAAAAACGTGAATCTGGTGAAGATGGATCCCGCCATGCCGGTGCTGTTCATCTCCGGACAGGACGATCCGGTGGGCGGCATGGGCAAGGGCGTGCAGCGGTCTTATGAGGCATTCAAGGCCGCCGGGTTGCAGGATGTGTCCATCCAGCTATACCCCGGCCTGCGGCACGAAATTCTCAACGAGAAGTCCATGCAGCAGACGGTATATGGCGACATCCACCACTGGCTGTCGCGCTATATCTGACCCACACCCTCTCGAGGGTTTCCGCTTCAGGGGACATCAGACCCGGTGCAGCTCCTGCCACAGGTTTTTCAGCCCCAGCAGGTCGATGTTGCCGCTGCGCCGCAGCAGACGCACGGTGAAGAAGCTGTCCGCCGTCAGCAGCAGCAGAGCCGCCAGGGATATCCCGGGCGGTATGGCATCTATGACCGGGACCAGCCGGGGCTGCACACACCGCACCGCCAGAGCCGACAGCAGCCCCCAGACCACGGCGAAGGGGAAGCAAATCCGGCGGTTGAGATCCAGATAGGTGCCGCTGTAGTCCCAGAACAGGACACCCAGGCATTTTTCATATAAAAAATGCACGGCGTACTCCACGGCGGTGCACAGGATCCCCCCGTAGAGGGCCAGCTGCCAGAAGCTCTCCGTGTCCCCGGCCAGGTAGAGCACCGCCGCCATGGCCAGGCCATACACCGGGCACAGGGGCAGCAGCAGGAAGCATTTGCGCACCCGGTGCCGGGCATGGGTCACAAGGGCGTAGAGCTTTTCCAGCCCATACCCCGCCAGGCTGTAAAAAAAGAAGATCCAAAACCAGAACATTTTCTCTCACCTCACCTGTCAGTCTCTCACCGGTGAGGGGTGGTTATGCCCTTTTCGAAAAAATACTGGGAGGAATACCTATGACCCCTTGGGAAAATCTGCAAAACGAATGCCTGCAATGCCGGGCCTGCGCCCTGGCGGACACGCGGAAAAACGTGGTGTTCGGTATGGGAAACACGGAGGCGGAGGTGCTGTTCATCGGCGAAGGCCCCGGTGCCAATGAGGATGAGCAGGGTCTGCCCTTCGTGGGTGCCGCCGGCAAGCTGCTGGACGACATGCTGGAGATGATCGGCCTGGCCCGGGAATCGGTGTATATCACCAACATCGTCAAGTGCCGCCCACCCCGGAACCGGGACCCGCTGAACACGGAGAAGGATGCCTGCATCGGCTATCTGCGCCGGCAGGTGGCCCTCATGCGGCCGAAGATCATCGTGTGTCTGGGCCGCATCGCCGCCATGGAGCTTATCAAGCCCGACTTCAAGATCACCCAGGAGCACGGGCAGTTCATGGAGAAAAGCGGCGTGCTGATGACGGCGCTGTACCACCCCGCCGCCCTGCTGCGGGACGGCACCAAAAAGCCCGAGACCTTTGTAGATCTCAAGGCGCTGCAGGCGAAGATCCGGGAGGTCTGTCAGCATACCCCCATGGAATACATGTAAAAAGCCTCGCAGGGTTTGCCGCCTGCAGGCGGCAAAAATTTTATTTTTTCCCTCGCAACCTGTGCGAGAGAGAAAATACCTCTCAGCCTGCTGCAATCCCTTTGCCGGAAAAACCGAAGGTTTTTCGACAGTCTAAAAAACACATCCGCCTGCCGACGGATGTGTTTTTTTATATTTAGATGCGCTTCCACTTGGCGCCGCCGGGGACATCGGTGACCTCCACGCCCATGCCCTTCAGCTCGTCGCGGATGCGGTCGGCCTCGGCAAAATTCTTGGCCTTTTTGGCGTCCTGACGCTGGCGGATCAGGGCCTCCACCTGCTCATCCTCTTCACCGCTCTCACTGACCACGGCAAAGGCCGCCGGCTGGGCGGCCATCTGGGCCTGCTTCTTGCGCTGGTCGGCCGCCTTCTCCAGCAGCTTCAGGCCCAGCACGCTGTCAAAGCCCTCCAGCACGGCGCACTTGGTGGCACCGTTGGTCTTGGCCTTGAGCACGTCGTACAGCACCGTCACAGCCATGGAGGTGTTCAGGTCGTTATCCATGGCCTTGGTGAATTTCGCCTTCAGCTCCGCCGCTGCGGCCTCGTCCACGGGGCCGTCCTGGGGATCCAGGGCCGCGATCTTGGCAATGAGCTTATTGAAGGCTACGGTGGCGTTGTCCAGATTCTCCCAGGAGAACACCAGGCTCTTGCGGTAGTGGCTCTGCAGGCAGAAGAAGCGGTAGGCCAGAGGATCGTAGCCCTTTTGCTCCAGCAGGGAGACGGTGAGGAACTCGCCCTTTGACTTGCTCATCTTGCCGCCCTCGGTGTTCAGATGGGCCACATGGCACCAGTGGGGGCACCAGGGATGGCCCAGATAGCTCTCGGACTGGGCGATCTCGTTGGTGTGGTGGGGGAAGGCGTTGTCCACGCCGCCGCAGTGGAGGTCCAGGTACTCGCCG
>URSX01000108.1 GCA_900550615.1 uncultured Eubacteriales bacterium | reverse complement strand
AGCGGGTGCGGGTCCATGTGGACGCGGAGAACTACCGGGCCAAGCGGGAGCAGAGTCTGGAGAGTCTGGCCAATAAGGTGGCCGGTAAGGTGCTCAAGTACCGCCGCAGCGTGACCCTGGAGCCCATGAACGCCTACGAGCGCCATGTGATCCACGCCGCCCTGCAGGATAAGGCCGGTGTTACCACCTATTCCGTGGGCACGGAGCCCAACCGCCGGGTGGTGGTAGCCTACGAGCGGGGCAACCGATAAAAACCGATAGAAACAGAAAAAACAGACCGACTTTTATGTCGGTCTGTTTTTTGCTTGCTTTTTTACCGCACCACGCCGAAGTGGTACAGATAGTCCCGCCAGAGGGAGTAGTAGGCCGCCTTCACATGCACGCCGTCGCCGGAATAATCCGCCCGCAGCGCGCCGGACCCGTTGTCAAAGACCGGGTTGCTGTCTATGAAGAAGATGTTCTCGCCGTCGGCCAGCTTTTTCAGCTCCCCGTTCCGGGAGTCGATGACGCTGTTTTTGAAATAGGTGGAGTCGGACTTTTCCTTGGTGGTGTGGAAAATGGCCTGCAAAAATATGATGGCATCCGGCTGCAATCTGCGCACCTCATCCACCAGCACCTTGTACTGATTGGCCCAGCTGGTGGCCGAGCCTGTGCCCAGCTCGTTGATGCCCAGCAGAATGTATACCTTGCCGTAGCGCTTGCCGCTCAGGGCCTGGGCCAGGGTCTCTCCCCCGGGAAAATCCGCCTTTTCCACCGCCGACCAGACCGTCAGTCCGTTGTGGCAGAGGTAATGGGCGTTGGGCAGCCCCGCGTAGGAGCGGAATCCGTCGGTGAAGGAGTCGCCGATGAACACGGCGTCGTCAAAATAGCTCTCGTCCACCTGGGTGAATCCGGCACCTGGCTCCGGTTTGGGCGTGGGCTTCGGGTCAGGCTCCGGTTCTGGTTCGGGTTCTGGCTCGGGTTCTGGCTCCGGCTCGGGTTCAGGCTCGGGTTTCGGTTCAGGCTGCGGCTCCGGTGTGGGTGTCGGCTCCGGTTCGGGGTCAGGTGTCGGTTCCGGCGCGGGCGTGGGTGTGTCGTCCGGCACACGGCTCCAGGGATACACCCCGTCGGCCGCGGCCAGAGCCATGGCGGCCACTGGCGGCGTCATAGGCTCCAGCTTTTTGCGGTAGGCCTGATAGACCCCCGTGGGATCAACCAGGGCATACAAATTCAGCACCACCGCGATCAGGAGGCACAGGGGCAGGAGCAGAAAAATTTTTTTGTGGGAGGACATGGGCAATCACCTTAAAAACGAGAATAGAGGAAGCCGTTTCCGGAGGAGGTGGCGATGAAGTACACGCACACCCAGAACAGCAGAAGCAGCGGCAGCTGTATCCACAGAGTCCGGCTGTATTTTTCATAGAAGCGGCGGGGCTGGGGCAGAGAGAAGAAAATGCAGAGCAGCAGCAGCCACCAGTAAGAGCGCAGGGGCCCTACCACGTCCTGGGCGGAGACGACGGAGCTGGAACCGAAGAAGGGGAACAGACGGCCGAAGTACGCCCCCAGCTCCCGCAGATTCGTAATGCGGAAGATGACCCAGGTCTGGGGAATCACAAAGAGCAGGTAGACGTGGGAGAGCACCCGGTGCCGTTCCAGAAAGCCGCCGATGCAGAATTTCTCCAGCAGGATAAAGGCCAGCAACACCACGCCCCACAGCACAAAGTTCCAGCTGGCTCCGTGCCACAGGCCCGTGAAGAACCACACCACTGACAGCGCCAGGGCTGTGCGGGCCTTGCCGTGACGGCTGCCGCCCAGAGGAATGTAGAGATAGTCCCGGAACCAGGCACCCAGAGTCATGTGCCAGCGGCGATAAAATTCGCTCACTGACCGGGAGGCATAGGGCGCGTCGAAGTTGCGGGGAATGTACAGACCCAACATCTGTCCCAGGCCCATGGCCATGATAGAGTAGCCGGAGAAGTCGAAATACAGCTGCAGGCTGTAGCTGACGGCGCCCAGCCAGGCCAGGGGCGTGGACAGATATGCATAGCCGATGCGGTCCAGCAGAGCCCACATGGGCGCCAGCTGGTCGGCCAGCAGCACCTTGCAGCAAAGCCCCACGATGAAAAGCGAAAACCCGTCTGCCACATCCGCCCAGCGGACATGTCGCTGCCGGAGCGCGTCGCGCCAGTCGTGCCAACGGAGGATGGGGCCCATGGTCAGTTGGGGAAATGCCAGAGTGAAGGCGGCGTAGAGGACGGGATTTTTCTCCGCCGGTTCGCCTCGGTATACGTCGATGAGGTAGCCCATGCTCTGGAAGAGATAGAAGCTCACCCCCAGGGGAAGAATGATCTTAGGCACGGCGATCACCTGGCCGGTGAGGCCGCTCCAGTTTTCCAGAAGAAAGGGCGTATACTTAAAATACGTCAGGCACAACAGATCCGCGGCCAGAGCAAGAATCAGCAGCGCCTTGCGCAGACGGTGACAGACAACATCCATGGCCCGGGCGATCCCGTAGTGCAGCGCCACCACCGCCGCCAGCAGCAGCGTATCCCGCAGTCCTGCACCCAGAAAATAAAAACCAATGCTGCCCAGAACCAGGAGAAGATTTTTACACCATACGGGCACCAGATAATAAACCGCAAAAAACAGCGGCAGAAAATAAAAAATAAACTTCAGATCAGAAAAACTCACGGGAAACTCCTGTCAACGATCGCCTATCAGGCATAGTTTTTGTGCCCTCTGCCCCGTCATGGCGCAGAAAACGCGCCGGCTCCGCGGGAAGATGCGGCCCGGCTCCTTACAAGTTTGATTATAGGAAGCCCGGGACAAATAATCAACATCAGAAGAGTAACAAATTGCATCAATTTTTTAACAGCGCACCCAACTCCTTCCGCCCCGCCGGGGCGGATTTTTTTCCGGTTTTAACTTGGTCTAAGGTTGGCCGTCTATACTGCACCCAACACAAGGAAAGGAGTGAGACCCCATGCAATATCGCCATGAGTGGAAGCACGAAATCAGCGCCTTCGATGTGCTTTGCCTGCGCCGGCGGCCTTCGGCGGTCATGGCCCCGGATCCCCACGCCTCCGGCGGGTGCTACTTCGTCCGCAGCCTGTATTTTGACGATCCCCGGGACAAGGCCCTGCGGGATAAGATAAGCGGTGTCAGCCGCCGGGAAAAGTTTCGTCTGCGCTGCTATAACGGCGATGCGTCCTATCTGGTGCTGGAGAAAAAGAGCAAGATAGGGGGCCTGTGTGCCAAGGAGCAGTGCTGCCTCACCCGGCCCCAGACGGAAGCTCTTCTGGCCGGGGATACCCAGTCCGGCGAGGCTGACGCGGCCTTGCTGCGGGAGCTGCACCGCCGGATGCAGACAGAGGGCCTGAGGCCCAAGACCATTGTGGATTACACCCGGGAGCCTTTCATATTTGCCCCCGGCAACGTCCGGGTGACACTGGACTATGACATCCGCACGGGCCTTGGCTGCACGGATTTTTTCGACTTTGCCTGCCCTGCCATTCCGGCGGGTGACGCCGGAGCTGTGCTGGAGGTAAAGTGGGACGAATATCTGCCCGATGTGATCCGGGATCTGGTGCAGACCCCCTCCACCCGCAGCGCGGCCTTTTCCAAGTACGCGGCCTGCCGGGTGTATGGATAACATGATAGTGCGGTACAAGCGGGGCGTCGGGGACACCGCCCCCTACGAAGTTCTATCGGTGAATGGTGTGTAGGGGTCGGCCTCCCGGACGACCCGATCCGGATTCCCACCGCACCCCTTGTAAAATCTGTCATTGCGAGGCCAGTTCGCAAACTGGCCGTGGCAATCCGTTTCCCTCGCATGGCACTTGTGCTTTTGCCTCCGGCGCAGCAGGGATGGCCGATGCGTCTACCGCGCGGCGCGTAACATTCCCTGTCATCATCCCATAGGGGCCGATGCCTACATCGGCCCGGTTGCAATAGTTTCCCCTGTTCTCCGTAGGGGTGACCCTGGCGGTCGCCCGCTGGCGGGGCAGAGCCCCGCCCCTACGCACCACAACAAAACACCCCCTCCGCACCCCTCACGCCTCCCCCCCAAAAACAAAAAAAGGAGAAATCAAACCATGACCTTTTCGGATATTTTCAAATCCAGCTTCCTGGAAAATGTGACCAGCATATCTATTCTGGATATGGCTCTGGCTCTGGCCGTTACGGTGCTGTTTATGAACGGGGAAAAGCTGGGCATCCAGGTCATCCGGGATGAGGATTCGGAAAAAAACGAATCCTCCCAGTATTTCACCGCCAACGACCAGAACACCGGCTGGACGGCCGCCACCACCATCACCTTAAACGGTGATACCGCCGCCCTCAGCGGCCCCGGAGCCTACGCAAACGGCGGCAGCGTCACCATCACCGCCGCCAACGCCGACCTGCTGGAGATGGATCTGGGGGAAAACGAGAGCCTCGGCGATATCATCCGCCAGACCCGCCGTCTGCGCACCCTGACGGAGGATCTGACCCTGCTCTCCCGGATGGAGGAGGCGGAGGACACCCTGCAAAAGGTGGATTTCCCCCTTTCGGACACGGTGTCCGAGGCGGCGGCCCCCTTCCGCACCCTGGCCCGGCAGCAGGAGAAGCTCTTCACCCTGTCCATCCAGCCCCTGCTTACCCTCCGGGGCGATGCCAAGGCCATCCGCCAGCTGACGGAGCTGCTGCTGGACAATGCCCTGAAATACTCGCCCCCCGGCGGGGCCATCGACCTCACCCTTTCCCGGCAGGGCCGCACCGCGACCCTGACCGTCACCAACGCCACCGGGACGGACATCGACCCCGACCAGCTGCCCCGGCTGTTCGATCGCTTCTACCGGACCGATGCCTCCCGCAATTCCGGGACCGGTGGCTACGGCATCGGCCTGTCGGTGGCCAAGGCCATCGTCACCGCCCACGGCGGCAGCATCCGGGCGATATCGGACGGCCCCCGCACCTTCCGCATCCGGGCCTCCCTTCCCTATTGACAGGCTTTTTTCCTCTGGGTATAATGACCCTGTGAAATTTTACCGGACACGGGGAGGAAAATACGCCATGAAACGCATAGATAGCTGCAAGAAAACCGACCTGCTGGTGGGGCTGCTGTTCGGCGGAGTGGTGGCCGTACTGCTGGCCTACCGCATCTTCGCCTACCTGTGTGAGGTGACGGCTTTTCAGTGGTGGATGGTGCTGCTGGGCGCTCTTTGCGCCGCTCTGGCCATCGGCGGCTTCCTGCTGGCCCGCCGGGCGTGGAAGCGCCTGCAATACCTGCGGGATCACCCGGAGGAGTAGCCGGCCCCTACAAAAATTTTGGGGGACATGCACCCGTAGGGGCGACCCTTGCGGTCGCCCGTTGCAAAAGCGCCTATATTGTGCGAATGGGCGGGGTTCTCTTGC
>URSX01000107.1 GCA_900550615.1 uncultured Eubacteriales bacterium | reverse complement strand
AAACTCACCCATGATGACGCCCACCCACGACAGCCCCACATTCACCTTCAGGGTGGAAAACAGCGTGGGCGCGTTGGCCGGAAACACCAGCAGCCACAGGATCTGCCAGCGGCTGGCACCCAGAGATCGCATGAGACGGATCTTCTCCACATCCGTGGAGAGAAAGCCCTGGTACATGTTCAGAATTGTCACGATCAGCGAAATGGCCAGGGTCATGACGATGATGGCCCCGGGACCGGCACCCATCCAGACGATGAATATGGGACCCAGGGCGGTTTTGGGCAGGGCATTGAGCACCACCAGATAGGGGTCCAGGATCCGGGCCAGCTTCCCCGACCACCACATGCACACGGCCACCGCCGTGCCCAGGGCCGTGCCGGAGAGGAAGCCGATGACCGTTTCCCCACAGGACACCCCGATATGCCGCCACAGCTCACCGCTGCGGCACAGGCCGAGAAAGGTGGAGGCCATGCGGCTGGGACTGCTGATGAGGAACCCGTCGGAAAGGCCCAGGCGGCAGCTCAGCTCCCACAGGGCCAGAAGGCCCAGGAGCAGAGCGATCTGCCACAGGCGTGCCTGCCGCCGCTGCCGCCGCACCGACAGGAGATAGGCCCGCCGGGCGGGGGAGGGAGAAGCGCTATTCACGGAAATCCAACTCCTTCCATATGGCCTGAAAATAGGTGTGGAATGCGTCCGCATCCCGGCGCTCCAGAGGGGAGAGCCCCTGCAGGGCGGTCAAATCGTGGACACTTTTCACCACGGCGGGCCGGGCGCTGAGGACAAAGACGCGGTCAGAAAGGCTGATGGCCTCGGAGATATCGTGGGTCACCAGCAGGGCGGTCTTCTGCTCCTGACGGATGATGCGGCTGATGTCTGAGGAAACCGCCAGGCGGGTCTGGAAATCCAGCGCCGAAAATGGCTCATCCAGCAGAAGGATCTTGGGATTGGTAGCCATGGTGCGGATGAGGGCGCAGCGCTGGCGCATGCCGCCGGAGAGCTGGAAGGGCCGCTTCTGGGCGAAGGCGGACAGGCCGTAGCGCTCCAAAAGCGCATCGGCATAGGCAAGATTCTGCGCCGTGCGCTTTCCGATCACGGTAAGGCCAAGGGTCACGTTGTCCCGGATGGTGCGCCAGGGAAAGAGCTGATCCCGCTGGGGCATGAAGCCGATTTTATCGGAGGGGCCGCTGATCGGGGCTCCGTCTACCTCCAGCGTGCCGGAGGTGAGCCGCTCCAGCCCGGAGATCACGGACAGGAGAGTGGATTTGCCGCAGCCGGAGGGGCCTACTACGCTGCAGAATTCCCCCGGGGCGACATCCATATCCACCCGCCGCAGGGCCTCTACCTCGCCGTCGGGCGCCTGATACACAAAGGACGCGCCGCGAAGATGAATCATTTGATCTGCCTCCTTTGCTGAGAGAAATGACTCTCCGTGGTCATACTATGCCGGGACGGCCCCGGAGGTGAGGGGGGCGGGACGATATGGAGATCATCCGGGGGGTCTATTTTCCATAAAAAAAACCGCAGCCGGGAAACCGGCTGCGGCACTGTTTGATTATTTCAATTTTAGCGGCAGACCGCAGAAAACGCGGGTGACGGAATCCGCCTGGCGGGCCAGCGCGCACACGGCCCGGCCCACCTCCTCCCGCCAGAGACGTTGGCTTCTGTCCATGGGCACTACGCCGCAGGACACGTCCGTGCAGATGACCACGGCATCCGGCCGCAGCGGGGGCATGACAAAGCTCTGCCCGGCGGAAACGGCGGCCCAGACCGCCTGCTCCAGATAGCAGATACAGCGGCGGGAGGGGTCAATGCTGCTTTCGCAGCGGGCCAGATCCTCCGGCGTCAGATGAAAACGCTCCATGGCGTAGGCCAGCTTGCCCTGATAGGCCCCACCGATGATGAGATCCATATATAACTCCTCCTTACAGAAGCAGCGCGGCGCTGCCCACAAGTTCGCCCAGAGTGATGGCGGCTCCGGAGATATCCCCGCACATGCCGCCCAAGTTCCGCCGCAGCAGAAAAACCGCGGCGGCGGCCCCTGCAATGGCCGCAGGCACGCAGAAAAAGCCCCGGCCCGGCAGCAGCAGGCTCAGGCCCGCGCACACCGCCGCCAGCATCCACGCGGCGGCAGCGGCACCCCGGCTCTGCCCCATGGCGTGGTAGCCGCTGGTCTCCAGAGGCGCAAGGCCCAGCACCGACCCGGCGCTGACGCACCGCACGGCGGCGCTGACCAGGGGCAGCGCCCACAGCTTTCCCGGCTGTACCGGGCAGGACCAGACGCTGTAGTCGGCCATGGCCAGCAGCACCAGGCAGATGACGGCGAAGGAGCCCACATGGGAGTCCTTGAGGATCTCCCGGCGGCGGGCCTGATCCCGGCGGGAGAGCACCGCGTCACAGCAGTCCATGAATCCGTCCAGATGGATAAAGCCCGTGAGGCACCAGGGAGCCGCCGTCATGCACAGGGCAAAGAGGGGCTGCGGGGCCGAAAGGCGCAGCAGGAGCCAGCCAATCCCGGCCCAGATAAGCCCCAGGACGCCGCCCAGAAAGGGCAGGCACAGGAGCATCTGCCGGTAGTATCCGCTGTTCCAGCGGGGGATGGGATTGGGGATGGCGCAGAACATCCCCCAGCACATGGAAAAACCGGTGAACCATTTTTTCATACGGGAAGCTCTCCTTTATAAACGATGCACCCGCCGAAGCTTATCTCTGCCACCGTGTCGCATGCGGCGGCCAGAGCCCGGTCAATATGGGCCAGGCCCCGGCGATATTCCTCGGTGAGATCGCCGTAGAGCAGGGCGTCGGAATAGATATAGTCGCTGACAAAGACGATGCTTCGCAGTCGCCGGGCCAGGGCCGTCAGCTCCCGGGCCACCCGTTCCGGGGCGGCGTGATCCACGGAGCCGTCCGGGCGGAACATCTCGTTGGAGAGCAGGGCGGTGACGCTGTCCAGCAGGTAGCTCCCCTCGGCATCGGCGTCCCGCAGTGCCGCCTGAAGAGACAGACCGCACTCGATGGTCTGAAAGCCCAGACCCGACCGGCTGGCCACATGGCGGGCGATGCGGGCGCGGTCCTCGTCGTCATGGGGGATCATGGTGGCCAGGTAGTAAAGCCGACCCGGCCGGCTCAGATATACGGCGATCTGCTCGGCCAGGGTGGATTTCCCGTTTTTGCAGCCGCCGGAGAGAAACACGGTCATATCAGAAGCAGTCCTTTCCCCGAATGTCGTCCAAATAGCTGTCGTCAATGGCGGCGGAGGAGAAGGTGGCCATGTCCGATGCGGCGGCGCAGGCCGCCTCCATCACCCGGAAGGCGATGGGACATCCGCTGCCCTCTCCCAGGCGCATGCCCAGATGCAGCCACGGGGTAAGGCCCAGCTCCTGTATGGCGGCGGCGTAGCCCACCTCGTGGGAGGCGTGGGAGGCAAAGAGATAGTCCGCCGTCCGGGGCTGCAGGCGCACGGCGCACAGGGCCGCCACCACGGAGATGAATCCGTCGATCACCGCCGGGAGCCGATACCGGGCCGCTCCCAGAAATACGCCGCACATGGCGGCGATGTCCAGACCGCCTACCTTGCTCAGCACATCCAGCACGTCGCCGGAGTCAGGCCGGTGCAGCGCCAGGGCGGCTGTAATGACCTCCTTTTTTCGCAGGAAGCCCGCGTCGGTCATGCCGCCGCCCCGGCCGGTGACGGCCTCCACCGGAAGCCCCGTCAGGGCGGAAAGCACCGCCGAGGAGGTGGTGGTATTGCCAATGCCCATCTCCCCCACGCCCAGAACGGCTATGCCCTCGGCCTTGGCCCGGCGGGCCAGCATCATGCCCGTCCAGACGGCCTGGGCCGCCTCCTGCCGGGTCAGGGCCGGTTCGCGGGCTAAATTACGGGTGCCGGGGAGGATCTTACAGTTTAGAATCGCGGGGCAGATGTATTCGTCGGCAATGCCTACATCCACCACCTGCACCTCATCGCCAAAATGGTGGGCCATGGCACTCATACCCGTAAGGTGCCGGGTCATGTTCACCGCCTGGGCCGCCGTGACGCTCCGGGGCGTTACGGACACGCCCTCGTCCACCACGCCGTTGTCGGCGCAGAGGACGACAATGCGGCAGGGGGTATAGGCCGAGCGCAGGGTACCGGTGATGCCGCACAGGCGGATATAGATATTCTCCAGCTGGCCCAGACTGCCCGGGGGCTTGGCCAGAGTGCCCTGGTAAACGGCGGCCCGGGCCATAGCATCTTCGTTGGCGGGGAGGATATGGGGAAGCTCCCGCAGGAGCAGTTCTTCGTAGTTCATGGCGCTAAAAATCCCTTTTCCAGCAGCCAGAGGACGTTTTCCTCCGCCTGCAGCGTTTCCAGTGTGTAGGTCAGATGGGGCAGGCCGTCCAGGGTGCGCAGGATCTCCTCCATAGGGACGGTGCCCCGGGCCAGAGGATCGTGGAGATCCCAGCCGCCCTGGTTATTATGCAGGTGCAGGTGCCGCAGGTAGGGCAGGCACTGCTCTATCCACTGAGTCACCGGTGTGTGGGACAGCTCCGCATTGGCGTGGCCCACGTCCAGGCACAGCCGCAGCCGGGGATCGGCCACCTGCCGGACGATATCCACCGGGATCTGGGGGGAGGGCTCCATGACATTCTCCAGACACAGGGTCATGCCCTCCGGCACCTCCTGCAAAAAGTCCCGCCAAAACTCCACGGACTTCTCCACGAACCACTCCGGGTAATATACCGTGGGGATGAAGCCCGTGTGCACCACCATCAGGGGGCAGCCCCAGTCCCGGGCGGCGGCCAGGGCCTGGTGGTACCGATGGCGGGCCAGCTCCACGGCCAGCGGGTCGATGGCGGCAGGGCAAAGCTCGTTGAAGGGGGCGTGGAACGCAAAGCGGCCGGCGGACCGCCGGTGGCATCGGGCGGCATCCACCACCTCCGGAATGGGGTCGTCCAGGTTCATAGCGGTGCAGTATTCGGCGATCTCCAGCCCCAGGCCGTGCCGGGCGGCGGAGGCATCACACCCGGCGGAGACGGTGGAGATATAAAGTTGGCTGCGATCCATGGCGGCCCTCCTTTTGCTTTTATCCGGGAAAAAGTATAGCATACCGCTGCCGGGATGTAAAGCAGGGGGTGCGGATTGCCATGGGCGCAGAGCGCCCTCGCAATGACAAGATTTTTACAAGAAGTGCAGAGCAAAACCGGGTGGGCGGGGAAATCGGCGAAGCGCCGCCAGCGGCGGATGAAGCGAACCGATTTCGAGGAAGTGCCCCGATTGGCGGATGCGACAGCGGCCGGGAATCGGCTGGCACGACGGGGGGCAAGAGAGCCCCGCCCCTACGCATAATATGTGGGCGTTTGCAGCGGGCGACCGCAAGGGTCGCCCCTCCGGGGGGAACAAGGGG
>URSX01000106.1 GCA_900550615.1 uncultured Eubacteriales bacterium | reverse complement strand
CGACCTTGCCAAGGTCGAGGTAGCGAGTTCGAGCCTCGTCGCCCGCTCCAAAAAGAAACACCATCCGTCAGGATGGTGTTTCTTTTTGGTCAAGTCGGGCAGAGGCTCGAAAGGGCACGAGCGCAGCGAGAAAAACATGCCGGTGGCATGTTTTGGTGCCCGTGTGCGTGTAGCGGCACGGCAGTGCCTCCAGCGATGTGCTCACCGTCATGCCAACCGACTGGCACGACGGCGAGCAGAAGCGAGTGGCCGTGGTCAAAATTGGGAGGCGCCCGCCGTGAGTCAGCGCAGAAATTTTGTCCGCCGCAACAGGGACATCCGCTCCCCATGCACCGCACTTGCGGTTTTATTTCCACAGGGCGAGATATAAAAACAGGTGAGCAATAGACTCACCTGTTTTTTATATCCTTTTTTATTTTTTAATAATCCACCTTCATCAGGCACAGGCCCTCCGGGGGTGCGGTGGGCCCCGCCTGTTTGCGGTCTTTGCTGTCTAATATCTCCTGCACGTACTCCGGCTCCCAGCGGCCACGGCCCACCTCCAGCAGGGTGCCTACCAGGATGCGGACCATGTTCTGCAAAAAGCCGGTGCCGTGGAAGGTGAAAAGGATACGGTCCCTGCGCTCCTCGATTTGGATGGTGTCCACCAGGCGGACGGTGGATTTTTTCATCCGGGGGTTGCCGCAGAAGGCCCGGAAATCGTGCTCACCCTGGAGTATTTCCGCCGCACGGCGCATCTTTGCTATATCCGGGGAGAAGTCCAGCAGGGTGACATATTTGCGGTCGAACACGGGCTTTACGGGGCCGGTGAAGCAGGTGTAGCGATAGGTCTTGCCCAGGGCGTTATAGCGGGCGTGGAAGCGGTCAGACGCCTCCTTCACCTCCCGGACGGCGATGGCGTCGGGAAGGTAGCGATTCATATAATCCCGAATCTCCTCCGGGGACCGGCGCACATCCAGGCGGACGCTGGCCACCATGGCCCGGGCGTGGACCCCGGCATCGGTGCGGCCCGCGCCGATGAGATCCACCGGACGGCCCTGGAGCCGCTCCAGGACGGCTTCTAATTTTCCCTGTATCGTCTCCTTGTCCGGCTGATGCTCCCAGCCGAAAAAGCGGGTGCCGTCATAGGCGATGGTCAGCTTGTAATTTTTCTCCATAAAATATCCCCCTGTTCCTGCTATAATCATAGCAGAAACAGAGGGGTTTGAACAGACTTAATTTACAGCCAGCCCATGAGCTTTACAAAGCTCCACAGGAGCTTGCAGCCGTAGAAGATAATTACCGCGCCGCAGACCTTATTGATGATATTGAGAATTTTCTCATTGAACTTGCTGCCCAGCAGCGACACCACCGTGGACAGGGTCAAAAACCACAGGATCGAGGCGCTGCCGAAGCCGAAGATGAAGGGCAGGTCGCCGCCGGCGGGGAGGGTGGCCCGGAAGGCACCCAGCATCATGGTGCCATCGATGAGGGCCTGGGGGTTCATCCAGGTGACCACAAAGGCGGTGGTGAACAGCTTCCAGATGGGAATATTCACATCCTTGCCGCCCTCTAAGCTGGCCTTGGCACGCAGGAGCCCGACGCCGATATAGATGACGATGAGGCTGCCCAGGCCCAAAATGACCTTCTGCAGCCACGGCACCGCCTGCATCAGCGCCCCCGCGCCCAAGAAGCACGCAACGCCCAGGGACACATCCCACAAAATGACGATGAGGGCCGTGATATACACCCGGCTGCGCTTTTGGGTCAGGGCGGAGTTAATGACAAACAGGTTTTGCAGGCCGATGGGGGCCACATACGCAAGGCCCATGGTGAGGCCCTGGAGATAGATGTTCATAATTTCCTATTTACTCCTCTTTTCTTACTTGGTATAATCAGTATAGAGCATTTCGGGAAAAATGCAAGAACGCAGATTATCCTGTGCAGGTAAGGAGGAGCTTACTTATGGGTCACTATGACTGCCCCTGTATGGAAAAATGCCCCCTGCAGCACGCCATGCTGCTCATTGGCGGCAAGTGGAAGGTGCAGATCCTCTGCGCGGTGTGCAATGCCGGGTCCATCCGCTACAACGCCCTGCGGGGAAAGCTGGACGGGGTGAGCAACACGGTGCTGTCCTCGGCTCTCAAGGAGCTGGAGCGGGACGGGCTCCTTGAGCGGCAGGAGTTTTTGGAGGTGCCGGTGCGGGTGGAGTACCGCCCCACGGAGCGGTGCCGGACGCTGCTGCCCATCCTGGAGGCCCTGTCGGACTGGGCGGAGGAGGACATGAAGTGAGGTGGCAAAATGGCTGATCTGCAGACGGATGTGCGCTATATAAAGGGTATCGGCGAGGCCCGGGCCAAGGCCCTGTCTAAGCTGGGCATTGCCACGCTCCAGGACCTGATCGGCTATTTCCCCCGACGGTACGAGGACCGCACCATGACCCGGAGCATCCGGGAGCTGGAGCTTGGGGAGACGGTGTGCGTCCGGGCCATGATCGCCCAGGACCCCACCGCCAACCGCATTTCCGGCGGACGCACGGTGGTGAAGGCCCGGGCCGTGGATGACAGCGGCGCCCTGGACCTGACCTTTTTTAACCAGGAGTACCGAAAAAACAGCCTGCACCGGGGCGAGACCTATATTTTCTGCGGCAAGGTGGAGGGGAATCTGCTGGCCCGGCGGATGATCAACCCCATTGTGGAGCAGGAGGGACAGCAGGTGCTTACGGGGCATATTGTGCCCATTTACCCCCTCACCGCCGGGGTGAGCCAAAATCTTCTATATAAGGCCGTGGGCCAGGGGCTTACGGCCTGCCGCCACCTGCTGACGGACTGCCTGCCGGATGTAGTGCGGCAGGCACACCGGCTCTGCCACAGCGGATACGCCTACGAGAACATCCACTTTCCGGCGGACGCGGAGGCTTTGGCTCTGGCCCGGCGGAGGATGGTGTTTGAGGAGCTGTTCATTCTCTCCTGCGGGCTGCAGATGCTCCGCTCCCGGCGGGTGGATGTGGCGGGGCCTGCCTGCGCTGCGGCGGACATGGAGGAATTTTACGGAGCTCTCCCCTTCTCTCTTACAAATGCCCAGCGGCGGGCCATCGGCGAAGCGGTAGCGGATATGCGATCCGGGCGGCCCATGAACCGGCTGTGCCAGGGAGATGTGGGCAGCGGCAAGACCATGGTGGCGGCGGGATGCGTGTGGTTCGCGGCCCGGAGCGGGTGGCAGTCGGCCCTGATGGCCCCTACGGAAATTCTGGCCCGGCAGCACTACGAAAATCTCGCGCCGCTGTTTGAAAAGTTCGGGCTGCGGTGCGCCCTGCTCACGGGGTCTACCAAGGCCAGGGAGCGGCGGGAGATACTGGAAAATCTGGCCCTGGGGGAAATCGACCTGTGCATCGGCACCCACGCCCTGCTGACGGAGGATGTGTCTTATGCCCGGCTGGGGCTGGTGATTACCGACGAGCAGCACCGCTTCGGGGTAAACCAGCGGGCGGCCCTGGGGCAGAAGGCGGAAAATCCCCACATGCTGGTGCTGTCGGCCACGCCCATTCCCCGGACCCTGGCGCTAATCATTTACGGCGATTTGGATGTGTCGGTGATGAACGAGCTGCCCCCGGGGCGGCAGAAGGTGGACACCTTTGCCGTGGACGAGAGCTACCGCCAGCGCATCAACAAATTCATCCGCAAGCAGGTGGAGGCGGGGCATCAGGTATTCATCGTGTGCCCGCTGGTGGGCCAGGAGGACCAGCTCCCGGACGAGCGCAAGGCCGCCGCGGCCTACGCCAAGACCCTGCGGGAGACGGTGTTCCCGGACCTGCGGGTCTGCCTGCTCCACGGGAAGATGAAGCCCAAGGAAAAGGAAAAGGTCATGGAAGACTTCGCCGCCGGGAACGGGGACATTTTGGTGGCCACCACGGTGGTGGAGGTAGGCGTGGATGTGCCCAACGCCACCTGCATGGTGGTGGAGAACGCCGAGCGCTTCGGCCTTTCACAGCTTCACCAGCTCCGGGGCCGGGTGGGCCGTGGCCAGGCGAAAAGCTACTGCATTTTGCTGTCGGAGCACCCGTCGGAGGAGACGAAGCGGCGGCTGAAGGTGATGACCAAGACCAACGACGGATTTGAAATCTCCCGGGAGGACCTGGCCCTGCGGGGGCCCGGCGACTTCTTCGGCCAGCGGCAGCACGGGCTGCCGGCGCTGAAAATTGCCGACCTCAGCTGCGACATGGCGCTATTGGACGAGGCCCAGCAGGCGGCGAAGGGCTGGATGGCCCAGGACCCTGCGCTGGAAAAGCCCGAGAGCGGAGCGCTGCGGGAGCGGATTGAGACGCTGTTTGCGGTGAAGGCGGAGGGATTAAACTAAAAAAACTGGCGAAAATTCCTGCGGAATTTTCTGCCAAAGGGCTTTTTGATGCGATAAAAATGCACGGAAAGGGTTTCCTTTCCGTGCATTTTTTATAGGTGTTTCTTGCGGCTGCGGCCCAAGGTCAGGAGAGCCCCGGCGGCCAGGGATGCGCACAGGGCGTAAGGGGTTGCACCGCTGTCGCCGGTGGCAGGCTGGGAAGTTCCGGGCCGGAGCGTCACCGTCAGGAGGCCGTCTGACTCCATGGGCGGCAGACGGTAGGGGCCTTCTTGCAAGGCCCGGGTCACATCCCGGCCGTTGTAGTCAGCTTTTCCCAGGACGGCCCCCGCCGGGAGGCGGAGGGTCAGAGTGGGGCTTTGGTGCCGGGGAATGGTGATGCAGTCTCCGTTTTTATAAGATACACCGTCCACCGTCACCCGGACGCCCGCATCCAGGGCCAGGGTCAGGGTGTGGGAAGCGGGCACCTGGATAGTCAGGGTGGTGTCCGCCGCCCAGGCCCGGGCCGGGAGGGCCAGCAAAACAGCCGCCAGCAGGGTCAGCAGCAGGGAGGCCGTTTTCTTGTTCATGCAGGCCGCCTTTCGCCTCAGCCGGAGACCACTTCGGCGGTGAAGGTGATGGTGGCGGAGTAGTCGCCGGCCAGGGCCTTGCCCCAGTCGGTGCTGGAGATTGCAACTACGGCTTGATTTGCCGTGCCTTGATACCCTGTGCTTGTACCGTTAGTTTTCCCGTGAATCTCAATAAATTCTGTAATATCACCTGTTGCCTTTCCTTCAAAAACCATTGATTCCCCAGACTTTACAATAACAGGCAGGTATTTATCATCGATAAAGTATGATGATCTCAGTCCCATAGCGAAGGGAATCTTTGTAGCAACGGTTTCCGATGTGAAAGCATCATAAGTCAGTGTAACTTTTAAATTCTTTCCTTCCGCAAAACCTGTGCCATCGGTTACGCTGATACTGCCGATGTTGGTGCTGGTCTTCCCGAATGGAATCTCCTGGTCCGCCGGGATATTCAAGGTGTAGGTGGCGGCGGGGACGGTGGTGGTGAGAGTGGTGGTGTTGGCGGCGAAA
>URSX01000105.1 GCA_900550615.1 uncultured Eubacteriales bacterium | reverse complement strand
GAGGGGGTGCAAGGGGGCCTTTTTAAGAGATGGCGGAATATTTTCTCAAATTCACAAAAAATTTTCCAAAAAGTTGCAAAAGCAACTTCTGGAAGCGGAATTCTTGTGGTATACTACAATCACAGCAAGAGAAAAACGGGCTTCGGCCCAAATCATAATAAGGAGGAACTTTACAATGAAGAAATGGGTATGTTCTGTTTGCGGTTATGTGCACGAGGGTGACACCCCTCCCGCTGAGTGCCCCGTGTGCCATGTGGGTGCTGACAAGTTTATCGAGCAGAAGGAAGAGAAGTCCTGGGCTGCCGAGCATGTGGTAGGCGTAGGCAAGTCCTTCGGCAACGATGTCCCCGAGGAAGTGCGCAAGGAGATCATCGACGGTCTGCGCGCTAACTTCGAGGGTGAGTGCAGCGAAGTGGGTATGTACCTGGCTATGGCCCGTGTGGCTCACCGCGAGGGCTATCCCGAGATCGGTCTGTACTGGGAGAAGGCCGGCCTGGAGGAGGCCGAGCACGCCGCCAAGTTTGCCGAGCTCCTGGGCGAAGTCATCACCGACTCCACCGAGAAGAACCTGCAGATGCGCGTAGATGCCGAGAACGGTGCCACCATGGGCAAGTTCGAGCTGGCCAAGCTGGCCAAGAAGTACAACCTGGACGCTATCCACGACACTGTCCATGAGATGGCTCGTGACGAAGCCCGCCATGGCAAGGCTTTCGAGGGCCTGCTGAAGCGCTACTTCGGGAAATAAAAACAGTCCAATGCGGGCTATTAAAAGGAGGAGAGGGCTATCCCTCTCCTCCTTTTTCTGCACAATTTGTGGGATGCATATGCATACCGCACTGGCGACACACTGTGCAGGGCACATACCGTTACTTACCGCAGAAGAAAAGCGGAGTAGCCGAGCATCGCCATAGCATAGCAGAAACTAAAACCCAGAAAACCCATGCTGAAACCTCCCTTCCGTAAGTCTAATATTAAAATACCATAGTATTTTTATAATGTCAATATTTATGAGACAATAGTATTGAAATAATTGACCACCGGAGGAGATTTATGCTTGGGCAAAGAATACAGGAGCTGCGTTTTGGCTGCGGTTGGAGCCAGGTGGAGGTGGCGAAAAGACTGCAAGTGACGAAGCAAACTGTGTCAAACTGGGAAAATGGAAATATTCAGCCGTCCATTGATATGCTGATCCGTTTGGCTCACCTGTTTCGTGTGTCGACAGATTATCTCCTTGGCATGGAGGATGTGCCCCGTCTGAGTGTGGATGGGTTGTCTTCGGATTTTGTGGCGCACTTGGCTCTGCTTATTGAGGATTATAGAAACAAGTGACTAGAAAATTCTGGAATTGTATTATAAATGTAAGGGCCGACATCTGGAGGGATGTCGGCCCTTGCGTTGTATTAGTGTATATTATCCTATGATCTTCTCCACCACGCCGTCCAGCCAGTGGCCCTGGAAGCTCTCGATCTCCCCGGCATCCACCAGCTCCGCCAGAGCGGGATCCAGCGGCATCTTGGCCAGCACCGGCAGACCGTACCGGGCGGCGGCCTCGTCGGTCTTGCCTTCGCCGAAGAGATAAATCTTCTTGCCGCAGTCGGGGCAGGGGAGGTAGCTCATGTTCTCCACCAGGCCCAGAACGGGGATGTTCATCATCTGCGCCATCTTTACGGCCTTTTCCACCACCATGCTCACCAGCTCCTGGGGGCTGGTGACGATGATGACCCCGTCCACCGGCAGGGACTGGAACACGTTCAGCGCCACATCGCCGGTGCCGGGAGGCATATCCACGAACATATAGTCCACATCCTGCCACAGCACGTCCGACCAGAACTGCTGCACCACGCCGCCGATGACCGGGCCGCGCCAGATGACGGGATCGGTCTCGTTGTCCAGCAGCAGGTTCACGCTCATCAGCTGGATGCCCGTGCGGGTCTGCACGGGGACGATGGCGTCCTGGGTGCCCACGGCCCGGCCGTGGATGCCGAAAGCCTTGGGGATGGAGGGGCCGGTGATGTCGGCGTCCAGTACGGCGGTGCGGAAGCCCTTGCGCTGCATGGTGACGGCCAGCTGGCTTGTGACCATGGACTTGCCTACGCCGCCCTTGCCGGACACAACGCCGTAGACCTTGCCCACCCGGCAACCCTCGTGCAGGGGCTTCTTTTCGAATACGTTTGTCTCCTTGCGCTCTCCGCAGCTTTCACCGCAGCTGCTGCAATCATGGGTACATTCGCTCATAACAATAGCTCCTTTTCTACATTCTCAAACTTACTTTATACCATATTATATATTACTTTTTTCCGGCCCGGGCCTTGGCCTCGGCCTTAATGCGCTCCAGACGGCGGCGGAGCTGATCCAGCTGCTCGTCGTGGCGGGAGCGGAGGTTCGGGTGGCTGCGGAGCAGTCGGCGCTCGAACATATCCTGGCCGCTGCGAAGCAGCTGCACCTGGCGCTGGCGCTCAGCCAGATAGGCGTCATAGTGCTCCTGCAGCTGCTGGGTACGGGAGCCCTCCATGAAGTCCCGGGTCATGTTGTCCAGGGCCTGGAGATAGCGCTCCCGTCCCTGGGCCACCTTGCCCTCGAGCCCCTCCGTGGCGGCGGCCAGGTGCTGGCGCACCTCCTGCTGGAGCTGATGGAGCTTCTCCGTGCGGTTGGACAGCTGGATGGCGCTGCGGACAGAGAGAACGTTGTCCATCAGGTAGATGCCGAACAGGAACGACGCTGCCGGAATGGTGTAGGTATCGCCCACCCGGAACAGCCAGGCCATCACCGGCGGATTCACCACATGGCACAGCAGCACACAGGCCAGGCCGAAAAGCACACTGTTGAGCAGGCAGACCCGTCCGTTGATCTGAATTTTCTTCTTGCTGTAGTCCCACCAGCGCATGTGAAAGATCTTCTCCATAAACCAACTGGTGAAGTATTCCAACGCGGTGGTAAGGACCATGCCGCCCAGAAACGTAAGAATGGGATTTTTGAATCCTCCATGTAATACATATAGCACTAAAAGAGCGCCGTGTCCATAGATAGGGCAGATAAATCCGTTCAAAAAACCGCGTTTTTCACAGATGTGGCCCTTGCCCACAGAGCAGTAGATCATCTCGCCCACCCATCCGGCGGCGCTGTAGATCATAAGCAGAAGAAAGAATATGCAGAGATTGCTGAAAGTATTCAGTGGAAACATAATGACCTCGCTTTTTTCGGGTTACTCTAAACTAATAATGTGTACGCCCGGGCGGCCCGAGAGATAGGCCGCCTCCCGATTCTGGCAGGTGAAAAGCAGGATCTGCCGCCTTTCACCCAGCCGAGCCAGATAGTCCAGGGTTTTACGCAGCCGCTCGTCGTCGAAGGTAATGAGGGCGTCGTCTAAGATCAGCGGTGCGTTTTGCTCCGGTGGAAGAACCATTTCGCACACAGCCAGTCGGGTCGCCAAATACAGCTGATCGGCGGTGCCGGCGCTGAGCAGCTGCACACTGCGCCGGGCGGGATCGTCCCCCTGCCCGGCGGAGAGGTGGAACTCCCGATCCAGCTGGATGCTGCTCCACCCGCTGCCGGTCATTTGGAAAAAGATTTCCGCTGCCCGGCGGCCCAGCTCCGGGGAAAACCGGTTTTGCAGGGTAGTGTTGGCGCTGTGCAGAGCGTCCAGAGCCAGGGTCAGGGCGTCATATTCTCCTTGGAGCTGCTCCCGCTGCGCCTGCTTTTGCCGGATCTGCCGCTCCAGGTCGTCAGGGCGGCCCACGGCGGCCATCCGGCCCTGCACCTGCGTCAGCTGCTGCCGCAGCCGGGCGGATGAGTCATCTGCGTCGGCAGGCCGCGTCTGTAAAAGCTGCTCCTGAATCTGCCGGATCTCCTCGGAGAGCCGATCCCGATCCTGGGCCGCCTGCTGCACGAAGCGGCGAATATCGCTCACCGACTGTACCCCCGCCTCCCAGCGGCGCACCTGGGTCAGCAGTTGGACCAGGGCCATCCGCAGGCGTCCCTCGCTGTCTGCGGCAGCTTGCTGGTTTTGCTGCAGCAAGTCACGCTGTTTTTCCAACTCATCCAGGGTGGGCAGATAGCTTTCTGCCAGCTTCCGCAGCTCCTCCTTCCGCTGCCGCTCCCGGCGGCGGCTTTGCTGCAAGCGAACGCGGGAGACCATCAGACGCAAAAAGTTGCCGGCGGCCAGCGCCGTGACTACGCAGGCCCCACACAGCCAGAGCGTCTGTGCTTGCTCTGCCGAGTACCAGAGAAAACCGCCGCCGCACAAAGCCAGAGCCAGGGATATAAGCAGCTGGGCCACTTGAGGCGGGGCGGGAGGCTCGATCTGCAGCTGGGCCTCCAGCTCATCCCGGGTCATGGGATGCAGGGGATTTCTGGACAGCTCCTGCTGCCGGCTTTGCACCTGCTCCTCCTGCTGCTGCACGGCACTGCGCAGCTGCTCTGTCTCCTCAGTGGCGGCCCGCACAACGCCCAGCTGCTCGTTGATCTCCTGCAGAGCCGTGCTGTCCGGCAGCTTCTGCAGCTGCCGCTGCTTTCCTTCGATTTTTTGCTGCATGTCCTCCTGCTGAGCGAGACGCTGGGCACTTTCCTCCTCCTGAGCTTGGGAGAGCTGCTGTCGCAGATCCGACTCCTGCTGCGCCAGGGCCATGGCCTCTGCCTGGTCGGCGGAGAGCTCGGCGATTTCCGATTCAAGCTGAGGGATGGTGCCGGTGCGGTTGTACCGCCGCTGCCGGAGCTGCTTTTTCAGCCGCGATTCCGCTTGGGAAAAGGAGACCTTCTCCTCGCCGGAGGAGATCAGCGAGTTGATCCGCCGCTCCAGGTCGGCGTCGGCATCTATGGTTATGCTGCCGGAGGGGATGAAGGCACAGCGCTGATAGACCGATTGCGGCACCCCCAGAAGCATCTCCCCGCAGTGGACTGCGTCCACGCCGGAAACGGTTGTGTCCGTCCCGGTGTGGGTACAGGAAAATACACCCATGGGCGCGTCGGCCCGGCGGGTCCAGCGGCTAACCGTCAGCAGATCCTCACCTACGGATAATTCCAGCTGTCCCTGCATCAGGGCACCGCTCCATGGCTGAAAGCGGTTCTTATCCGCCAGGTCGCCCCGCTGCCGGGTGTTCAGCCCATAGAACATGGTCAGCAGAAACCGGGACCAGGCGGACTTGCCCCCCTCGTTGGGGGCACAGATCACATTCAGACCCGGCTGCAGGGACAGGGAGGCTTGGTTCAGTTTTCCGTAGGTGGCGTTGGCTTGAAGGATCTGCAAGATCGTCCCGCCTTTCTATTAATTATAAATGTATATCAAAATGTATAGCAATATGTCAGGGTTGCAGCCTGAATTGTAGCCTGAAAAGCAGGCTAAAAAACAGTCTGGTGCAGGCGCGCCTGCGGCTCAACCATTATAGCACAGCCGGATTCAAATGTCATCTTGCTGAAAAATAAAAAAAAGAAAAAATTTCAAAAAAAGGATTGACAAAAGGGGGACTGGGCAGTATAATAACAAATGTTCCGCATGGAGCGTGTACCTTGTAAATTAAACAACG
>URSX01000104.1 GCA_900550615.1 uncultured Eubacteriales bacterium | reverse complement strand
AATTTGTCCGTCTGCGACGGACAAATTATGCGCGCAGCAGACTGCAAGCCCTTTGTCGGAAAATTCCGGAGGAATTTTCGACAGTCTCATATATCCCCGAAGCGAAAGGCATCGCTTCGGGGATGTTTTTTTACCAGCCGTGATAGGCATCCCGCCGCCGATACCCGGCGCAGGGGGTTTGATCCTCGTGGAACTCCACAAACTTCAGGGAATAAATGTCTCCGCTGACAAAGCGGTTCTGATCCGGCTGGTAGATCACCAGATAGTCGTTGCCCACACTGGCCAGGATCCCCTCCCATTGAATGGCCTGCTGGGTGCCCATGAGGAAGCTGGCCACCACGTAGTAACCCAAATTCCGGGCCAGCAGACCGCGGACGGAGCTGTTGGTCACCTCCCGGCTGCCGGCAGGCCCTTCGATGGTCTCCATGCCGTCCTGCTGGAGCATCATGTGCTCCGGACGCTGGGGGATCAGAGCCATGTTGCTGCTTTGCATGGGGGTCATGCCCGTTGTGCCGGTACTGTTTTGGCTGGGATTCTTGCCCATCATGTTGTCGCTGCCCAGCACGTTGGGACTCATGCCCGCCGCACCGCCGGACGGATTGCTCAGGCCCTCCGCCTGTGGATCTGTATGTATTTGCAGCATACATCACACCTCACTCAAGTTTCATAATAAGCATCTGTGGGGACGTAAAAACAGTGGTCCCCGATCCGCTCTGCGAACTGGCCCACGCCGGAGGGAAAATTGGCTCGGCAGGACCGGTCATATGGATTGTAAAACCATAGGGCATCGCCCACTATCGGCAGACGGTTGCCGGCAATAGCCCAATCCGCGATGTCGTAGTTTTCCTGGGTTGGACGCATGTTGTAGATGTTCTGAGGG
Organism: uncultured Eubacteriales bacterium; assembly: GCA_900550615.1. GTDB lineage: Bacteria > Bacillota > Clostridia > Oscillospirales > Oscillospiraceae > Vescimonas. The sequence continues at coordinate 4,700 of URSX01000104.1, read as the reverse complement.
TTGTAAACCCCGCCGACATATTCCGACAGACAGGTAAACTGCCCCGGCTGGAACACGATGTTATACAGGTCACCCTGCCCCAGGCGGTCATACTCGCCGCCGACCACATTGACCCGGTTCATCACCACGCCTGCAACTGCCTTCATTCCGGTTTCACCCTCGCCTCCCGCCTCACACTGTATGAGCCGGGCCAGCAGCTCTCGCTCATCGTAGGCCATCGTTCTCACGCTCCCATTGCTCTCCATACTATGCGCCCGGTGCACCGGGGGTGAAAGAAGGGCAGGGAGACGGGACGAAAAAAGTCCCTGCCTTCCATGAATAAGGGCAGGGACTTTGGAACAGAACGGATATTATTGCAGGGAATACTTGTGCTTGTACTCGTCGTAGTACTTGGCGAAGGAATCATCCTTCATTTGCTTCAGGCTGCGGACATACTCGTGGGTGTCGAAGGAGTCGGATTGCAGCTCGATGACGGCCAGGGCGATGTTAGAGCAGTGGTCGGCCACGCGTTCAAAGTTCGTCAGCAGGTCGTTGAAAACAAAGCCCTGATTCAGGGTGCATACGCCGCGCTGCAGGCGCTCGATGTGGTGGCTCTTCATCTCGTCGCAGAGGGTGTCCACAATCTCCTCCAGAGGCTCTACCCGGCGGGCATCCTCCACATCGCTGGCAATGAAGGTGTCCACGGAGAGCAGGAGAATGTCGCGGATGGCCGTTTGCAGAACCGTCAGCTCGTACTGGGCCTCTTGGGAGAATACAATGTTCTTCTCGTGGATCTCCTTGGCACACTGGGCTATATTCAGCGCGTGGTCACCGATGCGCTCAAAGTCGGAAATGGTGTGGAGATACTTGGAGACCTCCTCGCTCTGGCGGGTATTGAGGGACTTGACGGTGATCTTCATAAGATAGGTGCCCAGCTTGTCCTCAAAGCGGTCGATGGTGTCCTCCTGCTCTTCAACATGCTGGAAACCCTTTTCGGTGTAGTCATTGAGGAGATCCATAGAGTTCGCCAGGTTGCGGCAGGCGGTGTTGGCCATGGCGGAGGTGACCTCCCGGCTCTGCTCAATAGCCAGGGCCGGATGCTGCAGGAAGCGCTCCTCCAGGCGATCCATCTCCAGCTGGGCAGGGTCTGCGCCGCGCTTGTCGGGAATCAGGAAGCAGACAAAACGCTCCAGAAGGCCGATGAAAGGCACCAGCACGATGACGGTGGCCAGGCGGAACAGCGTATTCAGCAGGGCGATGGAAACGGTGGTCATTTGCATGGACATAAAGGAAAAATGGAGGAAGGCGTTCAAAATATAGAACACGGTGGCCCAGATCACCACGCCCAGCACATCGATCAGCAGGTAGACAAAGGCGGTTCGGCGACCGTGGATATTGGCGCCCAGAGCACTGAGCAGGACGGGCACGGCGGCACCGATGGCAATGCCCATGGTGATGGGAAAGGCCACCTCAAAGGTCACGGCGCCGGTAATTGCCAGTGCCTGCAGGATACCCACTGCAGCCGAGGCGCTCTGGAGAATGCTGGTGAAGGCAATACCCACCAGAATGCCCAGAAAGGGATTGGAGAAGCTGGTGAGGATACCGGTAAAGGCTTCGCTTTCCTTCAGAGGGGCGACGGCACCGCTCATGGCGGACATGCCGAACATCAAAACGGCAAAGCCCATGAGAATATTACCCACGGACAGGGTGCTCTGGCGTTTGCTGGTCATGCGAAGGATGATGCCCACGATGGCGACGATCCCTGTGAGGGTGGTGGTGCTGAGAAGCTCTACCCATCCGCTGCCGCCGGACAGATCGGACAGGCACAGGATCCAGCCGGTAACGCTGGTGCCCAGAATGGCACCCATGACCACACCGATGGCCTGCTTCACCTGCATCATGCCGGAGTTTACGAAGCCGACCACCATCACCGAGGTGGCCGAGGACGATTGGATCACCGCGGTGACGCCTGTGCCAAGCAAAACACCCTTGAGCGGGGTGCTGCTGAGCCGGTAAAGCACCAGCTCCAGCTTGTTGCCGGCAACTTTTTTCAGGCCGTCTCCCATCAGGCTCATGCCGAACAGGAACAGCGCTACACCGCCCAGCAGGGTGATGACGTCGGATATACCCATCCGCTTTTCCCCTCCTAATTTAGAGTCTATCTAACAGTATACAAAATTTAGCGGCTGTTGTCGACAGATTTTTATCGATCAAAGGGAAAAAAGCAAGAGAATACGCATGAATTTTTTAGGACATTTTCCATGATTTAAGATAGATTTAACAGGAAGTGGATTTTCTTTTTTACAACAATACGATATAATGGAGTCGGAAGAAGGTGAAATGAATGATCTATCTGCTGGAGGATGACGAGAGCATCCGTAAATTGGTTGTCTATGCGCTGCAGAGTCAGGGCTTTGATGCGGCGGGCTTTGAAAGGCCGTCGGAGTTCTGGCGCGCGGTGGGCCGGCAGCTGCCGGAGATGGTGCTGCTGGATGTGATGCTGCCGGAGGAGGATGGATTGTCCGTTCTGAAAAAGCTGCGGGACGCATCGGCTACCCAGGCCATACCGGTCATTATGCTCACGGCAAAAAATACGGAGTTTGACCGGGTGACAGGGCTTGACTGCGGGGCGGACGATTTTGTATCCAAGCCATTTGGCATGATGGAGCTGCTGGCCCGGGTGCGGGCCGTGCTGCGCCGCACGGAAAAAGTGCCTCAGGAGCAGCACTGGCAGGTGGGGCCGCTGTATGTGTGCCCTCAGCGGCGGCAGGTACAGGTGAACGGACAGGAGGTTCTGCTGACATATAAGGAGTTTGAGATCCTGTCGCTGCTTTTACAGCAGCAGGGCAGGGTGCTGACAAGGGATGTGCTGATGGACCGTGTATGGGGCTTGGAGGCGGAGCGGGAGAACCGCACCCTGGATGTGCACATCCGTACTCTGCGGCAAAAGCTGGGGGCGGCCGGCGGCCTGATCGAGACTGTGCGGGGCGTGGGCTATAAGCTGGGAGGGCAGGTATGACCGGAAAGATCATCCGCAGCCTGTTTTGCCTGGCACTGCTGGTGCTGGCGGCGGGGGCCTGTCTTTTCTCCGGTATCCTGTATGGATATTATGAAAAGCAGTCCTTTGCCTCTCTGTCTCAGGAGGCGCAGCAGCTGCAGCAGAGCCTGGAGTACATTTCCCCGGATCAGATACGCTCTGCGGACCGCATCACCCTCATCGATTCCGACGGCACGGTGCTCTATGACAGCGTGGCCAAGGCATCCGGTATGGAGAACCACCTGAGCCGGGAGGAGGTCTCCCAGGCATTGCGGGAGGGCTCCGGCAGGAGCAGCCACTATTCCAGCACGGTCCTGCGAAAGAACCTATACTACGCTTTGCGGCTCAAGGACGGCACGGTGCTGCGCCTGAGCCGGGAGCAGAGCAGTCTGGGGGCCATGCTGCTGAATATGGCCTGGCCCATTGCGGCCACGGTGGCGGTGCTGCTCATTCTGACGGCGGCCCTGTCGGTGCGGCTGGCCCGGCAGATCACGAAGCCCATCAACGCCATCTCCCCGGATGACCCCCAGGACGTGTACCCGGAGCTGCAGCCCCTGACCCAGCGCCTGCAGCAGCAGAAGGACACCATACGCAGGCAGATGGACGAGCTGAGCCGCCGTATGCGGGAGTTTTCCGCCATGACGGAGAACATGAGCGAGGGATTCCTGCTCATCGACCAGAGGGGGCGTGTGCTGACGGAGAACCACAGCGCGGCGGTGCTCCTGCCGGCGGGAGCGGATAACATCGCTCGCTGCACGGAGGGGCGGCTCCGGCAGGCGGCGCAGCAGGCGCTGTCCGGCCGGCGGTGCGAGCAGCTGGTGCAGCAGGGGGAGAGAACCCTTTCCGTAATCGCAAGCCCTGTGCTGGAATCCGGCCAGGTCACAGGCGCGGTGGTGCTGTCCATGGACGTGACGGAGCGGGAGCAGCGGGAACAGCTGCGAAGAGAATTTTCCGCCAATGTGTCCCACGAGCTGAAAACACCTTTGACGTCCATCTCCGGGTTTGCTGAGCTCATGAGCCAGGGCCTTGTGCCGCCTGATAAGGTACGGGAGTTCAGCCGGGATATCCAGAAGGAATGTGCCCGACTGACAAACCTGGTGGAGGATATCATTGACCTGTCCCGGTTGGAAGAGGGGGGCTGCGATATGGAGTGGAAGGATGTGGAGCTGTACGGACTGTGCGATGAAGTGATGCAGAGCCTGGAATCCATCGCAAAAAAGCAGGAGATCACATTGCAGATGCAGGGTCAGGCGCAGACGGTACACGGCGTGGAGCAGGTACTGCACGAGATGGTCTACAATCTCTGCGACAATGCCATAAAATACAACCACCCTGGCGGCCGGGTCACCATAACGGTGGGACGGCAGGAGCAGGGGGTCTATGTGTCGGTGGCGGATACCGGCATCGGCATTCCCCCGGATCACCAGAGCAGGGTGTTTGAGCGGTTTTACCGGGTGGATAAGAGCCATAGCCGTGCTATCGGCGGCACGGGACTGGGGCTGTCCATTGTGAAGCACGCTGCTGCGCTGCACAGCGCGCAGATCGACCTGCAGAGCCAGCCGGAGCAGGGAACGACCATCACCGTGACCTTTCCCGGGGAATGACGGCAGGTGCTTGACGGACGGAATACCGAAGATGCAACAAGGGACGATCTCCGGCGGAGCCGGAGATATCAGCGGGGCGG
>URSX01000103.1 GCA_900550615.1 uncultured Eubacteriales bacterium | reverse complement strand
GGTAAGGTTCTGGGCCCCAAGGGTCTGATGCCCTCTCCCAAGTCCGGCACCGTCACCCCCGATGCCGCCAAGGCTGTCACCGAGGCTAAGGCCGGTAAGGTGGAGTATCGTCTGGATAAGACCAACATCATCCACTGCCCCATCGGCAAGGTTTCCTTCGGCGCGGACAAGCTGTATGAAAACTATTCCGCTCTGGTGGGCGCCATCATCAAGGCCAAGCCCGCTGCCGCAAAGGGCCAGTATATCAAGTCCTGCGTGGTTGCTTCCACCATGGGCCCCGGCGTGAAGATGAACGCCAACAAGCAGATCTGATCTGATTTGGAGCTGCTCCGAAAAAAATATCAAAAGGCTTGACATTTCGTCGGTCTTTCGATATAATATTGGTTGCGTTCCAAAGACAGCAGGTGGCTTCGGCCGTAAATCCTGCCGAGGATGGCAAATCGTTTTTGATTGCTTACACCGTCCTTGTGTCTTTCGGCACAGGGACGGTTTCCTTTTTTGAACGCACCTACAATTCTCATGGAGGTGAAATCAAAGAATGCCCAACGCAAAAGTTCTGTCTGAAAAGCAGGCAATCGTAGCCGCTCTCACCGAGAAGATCCAGAATTCCGGCGCCGGTGTCATCGTGGACTACAAGGGCATCACCGTGGCAGAGGATACCGCTCTGCGCGCTGAGTGCCGCAAAAACGATGTGGAGTATTCCGTCATCAAGAACACCCTGCTGCGCTTTGCATTCAACAACTGCGGTCTCAACGAACTGGACGACCAGCTCAACGGCACCACTTCTCTGGCCATCGCCGCTGACCCCGTCGCTCCCGCCCGCGTGATCGCTGAGTTTGCAAAGAAGCTCAATGGCCGGTTCGAGATCAAGGGCGGCTTCCTGGAGGGCAAGGTTGTGCCCATGGAAACCGTGAATGCTCTGGCATCCATCCCCGCACTGCCCGTGCTGCAGGCTCAGGTCCTGGGTACCATGCTGGCCCCCATTTCCGGCCTGGCTTGCGTGCTGAAGCAGATCGCCGAGAAGCAGGGTGCCCCTGCTGAGGCTGCTGAGTAATCAGCAATTTTCCCGCTGGGGCGCAGGGCGTCCCGCCATTCTCTCAAAAATAATCTTACAATTAGGAGGCTAATACAATGTCTGAGAAAGTTACTGCTATGATCGAAGAGATCAAGGGTCTGACCGTTCTGGAGCTGAGCGAGCTGGTTCACGCTCTGGAGGAAGAGTTCGGCGTTTCCGCCGCTGCTATGGCTGCTCCCGCTGCCGGCGCTGCTGCTCCCGCTGCTGAGGAGAAGACCGAGTTCGACGTGGTTCTGGTTGGCTTCGATGCCGCTCAGAAGATCAAGGTCATCAAGTCCGTCCGCGAGATCACCGGTCTGGGTCTGGCTGAGGCCAAGAAGGCTGTTGAGGAGACTCCCACCACTCTGAAGGAAGCCCTGTCCAAGGACGATGCCGAGACCATGAAGAAGGATCTGGAGGCCGTTGGCGCCAAGATCGAGCTGAAGTAATTTCGGACTCTGTTCATGATAAAAGAGATACCGCTTGTGCGGTATCTCTTTTTTGCGTTCTGGAGGATATAGGCACGAAAGAAGTGGCGGCGCAAAATGCGATGTAAAATCTCCCCCGCGTCGAAAGGCACGGGGGAGATGACATTCAGGGAATCACTTTTTAAAGCTGTCCTTCAGGGAGACGCTGCGGTTGAAGACCAGGTGCTCCGCCGAGCAGTCCCGGTTGTCCATGCAGAAGTAGCCGGTGCGCATGAACTGGAAGGTGGGGGCGTTGGTGCCGCTGCGGTTTTCCCGCTTGTCAAACTCGGCAGCCACGGCGGCCATGCCTTTTTCCACCTTACAGCCGGTGAGAACAGACAAGGAATCAGGATTCAGACAATCCAGGAAGTTCTTGTCCGGCCCGTCGGGCTGAGCATCGGAGAAGAGGTTGTCGTACAGCCGCACCTCGGCATCCAGGCAGTTCTCCGCGTCCACCCAGTGGAGGGTAGCGCCCTTGACCTTGCGTCCATCGGCGGGATCACCGCCCCGGGAGTTGGGGTCATATTCGCACAGGACCTCGGTGACATTACCGTTTTCATCCTTGACGCAGCCGGTACATTTCACCAGGTACGCCCCCTTCAGGCGGCACTCGGGGCCGTCTGGGTACAGGCGTTTATACTTGGGGACGGGCTGCTCCAGGAAGTCGTCGGCCTCCATCCACAGGTGGCGGCTGAAGGTGATCTCATGGGTGCCCTGAGCGGGATCGGTGGGGTTGTTTTCCACCTGAAAAACCTCGCTCTGGCCCTCAGGATAGTTGGTGACGGTGAGCTTTACGGGCCGCAGGACGGCCATGGTGCGCTCAGCAGTGGCGTTCAGATCTTCCCGCAGGCAGTGCTCCAAAAAGCCGAATTCCACCACGTTGGGGGACTTGGCCACGCCGATGCGCTCACAGAAATTGCGGATGGAGGCGGCGGTGTAGCCCCGACGGCGCAGACCACCCAAGGTGGGCATCCGTGGATCGTCCCAGCCGGAGACCCGGCCGTCTTCCACCAGGGCGCGGAGCTTGCGCTTGGACATGACTGTGTGGTCGATACCCAGGCGTGCAAACTCGATCTGCCGGGGATGGGCAGGCAGCTCGCAGTGCTCGATGACCCAGTTATAAAGGGGCCGGTGGGCCTCAAACTCCAGGGAGCACAGGCTGTGGGTGATGCCCTCCAGAGCGTCCTGAATGGGGTGGGCGAAGTCATACATGGGATAGATGCACCACTTGTCGCCCTGGCGGTGATGGTGCATGTGGTTGATGCGGTAGATGACAGGGTCGCGCATGTTGAAGTTGCCGCTGGCCAGGTCAATTTTGGCCCGGAGGGTCATGGCACCGTTGGGAAACTCCCCGGCGCGCATACGATGGAACAGATCCAGGCTCTCCTCCACCGGACGATCCCGGTAGGGGGATACGGCGGGCACACCAATGTCGCCCCGGTTGGCCTTGAATTCCTCCGGAGTCAACTGGCACACATAGGCCAGACCTTTTTTGATGAGCAGAACCGCCTGGCGGTAGTCCTCCTCAAAGTAGTCGCTGCCATAGAAGAAACGGTCGCCCCAGTCAAAACCCAGCCAGTGGATATCCTGCTTGATGGCCTCCACGAACTCCTCATCCTCCTTGGTGGGGTTGGTGTCGTCCATGCGCAGATTGCAGAGACCGCCGAACTTTTCCGCGGTGCCGAAATCGATACACAGGGCCTTGCAGTGGCCGATGTGCAGGTAGCCGTTGGGCTCCGGCGGGAAACGGGTGTGGACCGTCATCCCCTCGTATTGGCCCCCGGGCGCAAGATCCTCCGTGATGAAATTGTCAATAAAGTTGCTGCCCTCGCCGCGCTCCGGCTCCTGGGAGGGGACAGGGATCTTGTTTTCCTCACTCATGTTGTGCTACTCCTTATCGAAAATGTAGACTGTGTAAAATCACCCAGCTATTATACCGTTTTCGGATGAAAAATGCAAGCACTCTGTTTCGTGGTAGCCCGGATGGTCGGCAGACGCCGCAGAATGATCAATGTCTGCCCACATAGCTCCAGTCATCCTCGTGGTCATGGAGCAGGTACAGGTCATCCTTATAATCGGACTCCAGGGGATTGCCCTTGGGAGCGCTGGCCTTGTATTGCTCCAGCACCCGGCGGGATTTCTCCGGCGGCTGAATGGTGCCTGCGCCGGCGATGCAGCCGCCGGGACAGGCCATGCCCTCCAGCAGATAGCCGTCATATTTGCCAGCGCGGGCGATGCGCAGCATCTTGCGGCACTCCCGCAGACCCTCGGCGTACACGGTTTTGACCTCCCGCTCCGGATCCAACCGGTGAATGACCTCCTCCACGGCCTTGGCCACGCCACCGGAAGCGGCAAACCCAACACCGGGGGAAGAAGCTTCATAGTTGGGGCGCGTGTCGGGGATCTGGGAAAAGTCGATGTTCTTGGCCTCCATCATACCGCGCAGCTCCTCAAAGGTCAGCACAAAGTCCACATCGCTGCGAACGCTGCGGCGGCATGCCTCCAATTTTTTGGCGGCGCAGGGGCCGATAAAGGCGATTTTGCAGTCCGGGTGGCGTTTCTTCTGCAGCCGGGCCGTTAGCACCATGGGTGTCATGGTCATGGAGATATAGGGCGCTGCCCCAGGGAACTCCTTCTTGGCCATGACCGACCAGGCAGGGCAGCAGGAGGTGGCCATGTAGGGCTGCTTTTCGGGGACATTCTTCATGAATTCCTCCGCTTCCTCGATGGCGCACAGGTCTGCACCCACGGCGACCTCCTCCACCGACTGGAAGCCCAGCATTTTCATAGCCGTCACGATCTGCCCGGGGGTAACCTTCTCGCCAAATTGGCCCCAGAAAGCCGGGGCAATGAGAGCGATGACCTTATCGCCGCCGCGCATGGCATGGATGAGCTGGAAAAGCTGTCCTTTATCCACAATAGCGCCAAAGGGGCAGTTCACCAGACACATGCCGCAGCTGACGCATTTGTCGTGGTCGATCTCTGCCCGGCCATACTGATCCTTGCCGATGGCGTCCATACCGCAGGCCTCCTGACAGGGCCGTTCAAAGCGGATGATGGCCTGGTAGGAGCAGGATGCTTTGCACTTGCCGCACTTGATGCACTTACTCTGGTCGATCTCCGCCCGGCCATGGAGAAAGCTGATGGCATTCTTGGGGCAGGAATTGGAGCAGTGGTGGGCCAGACAGCTCTGGCAGGCGTTGGTCACCTCATAGTGGGTGTCCGGGCAGGCGTGGCAGGCGTATTTGATGATATTGATCAGGGGCGGCTCATAGTATCGCTCCCGGATGGCGGTTTTATCCGCGGCATCGGACAGCGACTCCTGCTGTGAGGAGGAGCGCAGGCTATGGCCCATGGCCAGCCGAATCCGCTCCGCCACAATGGCCCGCTCCAGAAAGATGGAGTCCCGTTCATTACCCGGATCTCCCGGCAGGATCTTGTGGGGCAGCTTATCTACACGGTGGTAGTCGCCCCCCTCATAGGCCAGCTTTGCTACCTCGGCAAAGACTTGCTTGCGCATGTCCGCAATACCGCAGTATATATTTCTCATGGAAGTCCCTTTCTTACTTTTGTCATTTTTTTCACTTAGTATTATAGCAGTTCCGCAGCTGTATGGCAAGGGGGAGGATATGATTTTACTATCAAGAGGATAAAATGTTATCATTCGTAGACGACTGCTCTCCGGTCAGGGCTGTTTCCAGTTTTCCCAGGGCGCGTTTTTCGATGCGGGATACATAACTGCGGCTGATGCCGAACACCGCGGCTACCTGCCGCTGGGTTTGCGGCAGATATCCACCCAGTCCGTACCGGCGGCGGATCACCTCCGCCTCCCGTTCTGTCAGGCAGCTGTCCACCAGCTGCCGTATGCGTATCTGCTCCTCCCGGTCAGCCATATCGGAGAGCATGGTGTCATCACTGCCCACCACGTCCATCAGGCACAGGGCATTTCCGGCGGTGTCACTGTCGATAGTGTCGGACAGGGATACCTCACTCTGCAGCTTTTTGCGGCTGCGAAAGTACATGAGAACCTCATTCGCTATCCTCTCCCAACGGATACATAGGCTGCTCAACAGGGGGCAAATCCGCCTCTCCATCCTCCGCAAAGAGGTACACATA
>URSX01000102.1 GCA_900550615.1 uncultured Eubacteriales bacterium | reverse complement strand
GGTCGCGAGAGAAAATGATCTCAACTTTTCGCGTCTGCGGACGCGAACTCTGCGACGCTTTTTTGATACACTTAAATGTTCTTACCAGTCGTAGGCCACATAGCCCGGGAGATAATCCAGGGAGTTGATGGTCTCGCCGTTTTTATACATGGTGTAGTGGATGTGGGGGCCGGTGGAGTTGCCGGTGCTGCCGCACCAGCCGATGACCTCCCCCTGGGACACCGTCTGCCCCTCGGACACATTCCAGTCGCTCATGTGGCCGTAGAGGGTGGTGATGCCGTCGCTGTGGGCTATCATGACGCTGATGCCGTAGCCGCCGTTCCAGCCGGCCTGGATCACCGTGCCGGAATTGGCCGCCAGCACCGCCGTGCCCCAGGAGGCGGCGATGTCAGAGCCGTTGTGGAACTCGCGGCCGTGGTATGGGCAATTCCGCCAGCCGTAAGGGCTGCTGACAAGGCGGGTGGCATTGGTGGGCCAGATATAGCCGTTTGCGCTGCTGTTGCTGCCACTATTGCTGTTGCCGTTATTAGGCTTTTGCTGCTGTTGCTGCTGTTGTTGTTGCTGCTTGCGGATCAGCTCCTGGATGCGCGCCTCGTCCTCTGCCGCCTGATCCAGCATCTCCTGGTGACCCGCCTCCGACTTCTCATACTCGCTGATAAGCGCCGAGGCGGCGGTGATCTGCGACTGCAGCTCCTGCCGGGTGCTGACCAGCTCCGTCTTCTGCTGCTCCAGCGCCGCCTTGTCCTCCGTCAGCTGCCGGCGGGTGTCCTGCAGCTGCTGGATCACCTGACGGTCATGGTCCATGATCTCGTTGACGAAATCCATCCGGGCCAGCAGATCGGCAAAGCTCGTGGACTTGAAGATAACTGACCAGTACGACACCGTTCCCCGCTCTTCCTCCTCCCGCACCTGGCTGCAGAAGAGGGCATACTGCTCCTCCTCCTGGGCGGTGAGCTCGGTGATGCGGGCCTGGGTTTCGCCGGACTGCTGCTCGATGAGGCTGATCTCCTTGCGCAGCTGCTCGTTGCGCTGATCCAGCAGGGCCTTCTGCTCAACGACCTTGTCCTTATCGGCACGGATGGCCTCAATTTTCGACTCCAGCTCCGCCTGCTCCTGCCGGGCCTCGTCCAGCTGGTCTGCAAGAGTGCTGGCATAGGATCGTATGGGCCGGACCACAGGCCAGAGCGACAGCATCACACAGGCCGCACACAAAAATGAGAAAACTTTCTTGCGAAACGTCATGCTTTTCCTCCTCTCACACATGCAGGAACTTCCTGATGGCCGTCAGGCTGCCGCCGATACCCACCAGCACACCGGCCAGCAGGAATGCCGCCGCCACCGGCCACCAGATCTTTTCAAAGCCGATCACCCGCAGCAGCTGCAGCGTGTCGGACTCGGCGATGCCGGTGGCAATGGCGTTATACAAAAGCCACTGCAGGCCGAAGCCGATGACAGCGCCGAACAGGCCGATCAGCAATCCCTCAAACACAAAGGGCCAGCGAATGAATCCGTTGGTGGCACCCACCATCTTCATAATGGCGATCTCGTCCCGCCGGTCGAAGGTGGTGAGCTTGATGGTGTTGGAAATGATGAACACGGACACCACCAGCAAAATGGCGATGAGGGCGATGCTGATGACGCCGGCCACATTGCGGGCGGTGATGAACCCGGCGGAAATGGCCTCGTCTGCCCGGACCTTGACGATATGATCCACCTGGCGCAGCGCCTCCACCGTTTCGGACAACTTGCCGTCGTCCTGCAGGTGGATCACAAAGCGGTGGCGGAAAATACTCGCGTCCAGATTGGCATAGAGATCATTCTCATCGTACTGGGCCACATAGCTGTCCCGGGCCTCCTCCCGGGAGACAAAGGCGGCATCGGCCACATTGGGCACGGCCTCCACCTTGCCCTGCAGCGCCCGGGCCTCCTCCTCGGACAGCGCCTCGTCGATAAACGCCAGCACAGCGTTCTCCTTCTGCAGGTTTTTCAGGTTATAGTCCGCGTTATAGGCCACCAGTGAAAAGGTGCCCATGATCAGCAGGCACGCCACGGTAATGCCGATGGCCGCAAAGGACATGAACCCATGAGAAAACATATTCCGGCTGCCTTCCCGGAAGAAATATCCAAAATTACCTTTCATCTGGCCACCTCATACCGTCCCATGCCGTCGCCGGCCACCATACCGTCGTTGATGGTGATGACCCGCTTGTCAAAGTGGTTCACCAGGCCCTTTTCGTGGGTGACCACCACCACAGTGGTGCCCAGGGCGTTGATCCGCTCCAGCAGGGTCATGATCTCCAGGGAGCGGGCGGGATCCAGATTCCCGGTAGGCTCGTCGGCCACAATGGTGCTGGGATTATTTACCAGGGCCCGGGCAATAGCCACCCGCTGCTGCTCGCCGCCGGAGAGCTGATCGGGGAAGCTCTGCTCCTTGTTCTTCAGCCCCACCAGCTCCAGCACATAGGGGATGCGGTTTTTGATCTCCTTGGGCCCGGCTCCCACTGCGCGCATGGCAAGGCTCAGATTGTCCCGCACGGTCTTGTTGGTGATCAGCCGGAAATCCTGAAAGATCACGCCGATGGTGCGGCGCATGTAGGGGATCTGCCGGTCTGAAATGCGGCCCATGGAGAAGCCGTTGACCATGACCCGCCCGGAGGTGGGCACGATCTCCCCGGTAAGAAGCTTGATAATGGTGGATTTGCCGGAACCGGAGGGCCCCACCAAAAAGGCGAAGTCCCCATCTTCTATTGTAAACGAAATGCCCTTGAGGGCTTCCGTCCCGTTGTCATATGTTTTTTTAACGTCGATCAGGCGGATCATAGTCTCCTCGCATTCTGAACAAAAGGTTTCTTCAGCAGAAAAGTAACAAAACGGTTACACGTTTCATTATAAAGCGTCCTCCCCTGTTTTGCAACAGGAAAAATATGAAATAAGTGTGAACTGTAGGGAACGGGGTCGATACGGCGCCCGCGCAAAGGATTTTAAAACCTTGGTTTTGGCGGCGTTCTTTGGATACTTTCTGCCACTGTTGGCAGAAAGTATTCCGCCGGTGGTGGGACAAGAGGTGCGGTGCGAAGGGGGTACGGATTGCCACACCAGTGAAGTCGGTCACTGGTTCGCAATGACACATTACATATGAAGTGTGGTGTGCGCCGGAGCGCAAAAACAGGGAGACACCGGCGGGGGTGTCTCCCTGAAAAATGCACGAGTCTTTACGCGTCGATGCCCCGGCTGGTGAGATACTTCTTCACCATCAAGGCTACCTTGAAGGTAATGGCGTCGTCAAACTCCCGCAGATCCAGGCCCGTGAGCTTTTTGATCTTCTCCAGACGGTACACCAGCGTGTTGCGGTGCACAAAGAGCTTGCGGGCCGTCTCGGACACATTGAGGTTGTTCTCAAAGAATTTATAGATGGTGAACAGGGTCTCCTGATCCAGCGCATCGATGGGGTTCTTCTTGAACACCTCCTGCAGGAACATCTCGCACAGGGTGGTGGGCAGCTGATAGATCAGGCGGCCGATGCCCAGGTTTTCATAGTTGACAATGTAGCGCTCGGTGTCAAACACCTTGCCCACTTCAATGGCGATCTGCGCCTCCTTGTAGGACTTGGCCAGGTCCCGCAGGTGAGTGGCAATGGTGCCCACGCCCACGAACACAGAGCTCTCCCCGTCCACCTTCAGCGCCTCTCCGATCATCTGGGCCGCCTTGTCCAGGTCGTGGCCGTCGGCGTTTTCGGGCAGCTGGTGAATCAGCGCCACGTCCGCCTCGCCCATGCTGAGGACAAAATCGTTCTGCCGGTCGGGGAACAGGCCCTGGATCGCATCCACCGGCACGCTCTCCAGCCGCTCGTCAATGGGCCGGATCACAAAAACGCCCCGGTTGACCTCCACCGGCACATGCAGCTCCTTGGCCCGCATATAGATATCGCTGATGAGGATATTGTCGGAAATGATATTCTTGATGAAGGAACCCTTGTCGTGTTTCTCCTCATAGTACGCCTTGGCAGAGTTCAGCGCCACACAGGCCATGGCGCAGACCGTGCGCCCCACGCTGTCGTCGCCGCTGGCAAACACCGCATAGTCAAAGTGGCTGCCCCAGCCGGGCAGTGCCTTGAAGGTCTTACCCTCGATGGCCACGCAGTTGCCGTCCGCCAGCTCAATGGTCTCCACATACTTGGTCCATTTCTTACCGATCCCGGTCAGCTCGCTGCAGGCGATCACGCTGCCCTCAGAGTCCATCACGCCGATGACGCGATCAGTGGTCTCCTTAAACTGCAGCACTACATTTTGAAAAATCCGTCCCGACATGCTAATCCTCCCAGACTTTCTATTCAGGATAACTTTGTGCAATCTGTTTAGTCTTTTTCTGTATTATACCGTCAGAATCACGATTTTGCAAGGGTTTTTTTATGTTTTTCACAAAAAGTCTTGTCATTTTTTTGGCAATCTGTTGCTGTTATCCCCACTGCCGCCTGCAAACTGGAAATTTCTTCCTCAGCAAGATGGCGAAACTGTCCGGGCAGCAGTCCTTCCTCCAGCCGCAGCGGCCCCATAGACAGCCGTTTGAGATACACAACCGGAGTGCCGCAGGAGGCCAGCATACGCTTGGCCTGGTGGAACTTCCCCTCCCGGAGCGTCAGTAGGACCTCATTCTCCCCCACGATCTGCAGCTGAGCCGGCAGGCAGTGCAGCCCGTCCTCCAAAGTGATGCCCCGGGCGAATCGAACCGCATCGGCAGCTGTGGGCGTGCCCCGGGTGCGGGCGTAGTACACCTTATCCACATGGCTCTTCGGCGCCAGCAGCCGGTGGGTCAGCTCCCCGTCGTTGGTCAGCAGAAGCAGGCCCTCCGTGTCCTTGTCCAGCCGTCCCACCGGGGAAAGGCCCTGCTTCTTCATCTCCGGCGGCAGCAGATCCAGCACGGTCTGCTGCCGACTGTCCTCCACCGCGGACAGGACTCCCGCCGGCTTGTGCAGCAGCACATAGGTATAGCGCCGGTACGTCACCGGTACGTCATCCACCCGGATCTCAGCCCCGTGGGGCTCAACCTTCTGCTCCGGCGCGGCGGCCGGCAGTCCGTCCACCAGCACCCGGCCCTGCCGCACCAGGTCCTTGACCTCCCGCCGGGACCAGCGGCCCGTGCCGGCCAACACTTTGTCCAATCGTTCCATTTCACTCTCTCCCGTGTATATTTGTCCCCGGCCGGGCATAGGCTTTTCCGAGGTGATCGTATGCGCGTTATCCATCTGCCCCGCCGGAAGCTGCTGCCGGCCTTGCTGATCCTTTTGGCAGTGCTGGGCGTCGTTCTGTTTTTCACCCTGCGGGCCGGGGGCCGCCCCGCCGATATCAGCGCCGACGGCATAGCCGGATGCGTCAGCTACCTGGAAAAACTGGGCTGGCAGGTGGAGCCGGAGCCCGTCGAGACGCTGCACCTGCGGCTGCCGGAGGATCTCTCCTCCTTCGGCGATTACGCCGCCCTGCAGCGCAGCCAAGCTCTGCCCTTTGCCGACTACGGCGGGCAGGCCGTGTGCCGCTATACCTTCCGCCTGACCAACTATCCCGGCGGGCGCACGGATGCTCAGGCAAACCTGCTCCTGTGCGGCAGCACCGTCATCGCCGGGGACGTAATGCTCCTGGGAGAGGACGGCGGACAATTCTCCCTGTCATATCCGAAGTAAAAGACCGGCCCCATTCCTTAAAAAA
>URSX01000101.1 GCA_900550615.1 uncultured Eubacteriales bacterium | reverse complement strand
CCTGTTCAAGGTCGTTCCCGAGCTGATTGAGTCCATCAAGGCCCAGAAGGCCGCTAAGTAAAACTGCTTTCCATAGCGCTGCCTGCCATGTCGGCCCCGGGATGCACAGTCCCGGAGCCGGCGCGGGCAAGAATTTTATCGATCAGGAGGCTAATTATGGACGTTTATGAAAACCTGAAAAAGGCAGGTATTGAGCTGCCGGAGAAGCTGGCCGCCGCAGGACTGTATAAGCCTGTGAATCAGGCCGGCAACCTGCTGTTCGTATCCGGACAGGGCAGCATGGATAAGGGCGTGCATCTCACGGGCCGCGTGGGCGTGGATGTGTCCGCAGAGCAGGCGCAGTATGCCGCCAGGGTGTGTGCCATCAACACCCTGGCAGCGCTGGAGGCGTATCTCGGGGACCTGAACCGCATTAAGAGGTGCGTAAAAATCCTGGCGTTTGTGGCCGGGGCCGATGATTTTACCGGACAGGCACAGGTGGTAAACGGCGCCTCTCAGGTATTTATCGATGCCTTCGGCGAGGAGGGACGCCACGCACGCTCGGCTATCGGCACCAATAGTCTGCCCCTGGGGCTGACGGTGGAGGTCGAGTCCATTTTCGAGATCAACGAGGATTGATGGGGGAGGGAGACAACACTATGTTAGGCCAAGATCTTTCCCCTGTTCAGATATCTGATTTCTTTGCGGCGGAGCGCCGACTCAGGCAGTCCTTTCCGCCGTCTCCGCTGCTGAGCATGGCGCCGCTGGACCAGCAGCTGGGGGCGCCTGTATATTTGAAGGCGGAGAGCCTGCTGCCCTCCGGTGCCTACAAGATCCGCGGCGCGACCAATAAAATCATGGCCCTGTCTCAGGAGGTGGGTGCCTCTCTGCGAATCATCACCGCCTCCTCTGGCAACCACGGCATGGCCTGTGCCCTGTCTGCCAAGCGCCTGGGCATCCCCGCTACCATTGTTGTGCCGGAGCCTACGCCTGAAATCAAGAAGAGCAGCATCCGTGCTATGGGTGCCGACCTGCTGGAGATCGGCGCCACCTATGACGAGACCTTCGCCGCCACGGTGGCACTGGCAGAGGAAAAACGGATGTACTATGTGCATCCCACATCCGACCGATATACGGTGGCCGGTCAGGGCACCATCTCCCTGGAGCTGCTGCAGCAGCTGCCCGATGTGGACCAAATTGTGGTGCCCATTGGCGGCGGCGGGCTTATCACCGGCATATCCTACGCCATGAAGCATCTGAAGCCCGGTGTGCGCATCGTCGGCGTGATGCCGGAGGGCTCCGCCGTCTACGCGGCATCCCGGGCGGCCGGGAAGCTGGTGACGCTGGACTCCTGCGCCTCCATTGCCGACGCGGTTGTGCGCAAGACCGGCGAACCGTATCTCTATCCCTATATCGAGGAATATGTGGATGACATCGTGACCGTCAGCGAGGACGAGCTGCGCAAGGCTATCAAGCTGGCCTGCCTGTATGCTAAGCTGACGTTGGAGGGCGCAGCCTCGCTGGCGTTGGCTGCTGTGACCTCCGGTAAATGCGCCTTAACGGAGCAAACCGTTCTGCTCTGCTCCGGCGGCAATATTGACGGCTCTGTCCTGCTCTCTTGCCTACAGGGCTGATGGGTCTGAAGCACATTTCCCGCCGGGGACATTGAGTCCACTCCTCTGTATGATAGAGGGGCTTCCGGCCGCCATGTATACGATTTCTCTTCCTTACCTTTGTTTCTTTGCAGCTATTACAGCAGGAGAAGCGGCGGGATCCAAATGTGCGAACAGCACCCGAAAGGGCCTGCTGCAAAGTGGGCCCAACAAGAGCGCTGGGGCGAAAGGCCGAATAGAGCCTTTTGCCCCAGCACTTATTTGTATAAGAGGGTGTTCTGCTGTATATCCTCCTGAGCAGCTCTCCGCAGCTGCTCTCTCCACAAAGGCCCTTGCACAAGCTGCTTCGCCCCACTGCAATTATGAAGAAAAAAGACGAGTAAGCAATCAGCTTACCCGTCTTTTTTCAAAGCGTTATTTTGCAGCGCTGCCTTTCTGCTTTATGCGGCTGGACTCACCGGCCAAAGCGGCGCAGGAGATTCTTCATCGGGCCGCCGAACAGATCCCGCTCAAACCTGTCCAGACCGAACAGCCACATGCTGGCACCGTACAGAGGTACAAACACGCACAGGATCAGCGCAATCTGCCCATAGCCGGCGGGCCGCAGAAACACAGCAATCAAAATGGCCGCGATGCCCGGAGCGATCATAGCCGGAACCAGGTGCCGGATGCGCAGCCAAAACCGGGGAATGTCCAGCCCCACCCGGCGGCGATAGTAGCGGTTCATAATGAGCATGCCCGCACCGGTGGCGATGGCCGTGCCGATGGCTGCGCCAAGGACGCCCCATTCCATGCACAGGGGGATGCTGAGGACGATGTTGGCCAAGGCGATGATGAGGTACACCAGAGAGCTGAACCGGTGCATACTCTTAGCACGGAGAATTTCATACCCCAGCATCTGAATGTTGGCCCAAAGGGTGGCCCCAAACAGCAGCAGTGTCACGGCATAGTCCACCTCAAACTTGGCATCGCCGCCCCACAGAACTACAAAGGTCAGGCCCACCGCCACGAAGCCCCAAAAGATGCCGCCCAGCAGGATAAACTTCAGCCGCCCTCTTCTACCACCAAGTCTGTCATTTCACCGATGGTGATGTTGACGGAGAGGGCCGTGGTCCAGTCGGAGCCGCCGCACTGAATGGCAAGCACCAGCTTGGAGAGGGGGAATTCCTTGCAGAGCAAGGCCGCTGCCTGCGCCTGATAGCTCTCCACCATCTCCACGCCCTTGGCCACGGCGTTCCGGGGGCCGCCGCACTCTTGGATGCCGATGTAGCCCACCGGCTTGCCGCTTGCAGCGATGTCTGCCAGAATCTTGTTGTGGTCGGTCTGCTCACAGCCGAGGCCCACCAAAACAGTCGCATATACATTGGGGTTCAGGGCCGCCGCGGTCAGCGCCAGGCAGGTGCGCCGATGATGGTCCGCCACCTCCACGCGGCCGCAGTCGATGGGAATGACATGGGCACCGGTCTTGGCTGCGATCTGCTGGGCCACGGTATTGGCGCAGTTGACCATGCTCAGCACGAGGATATAGTTGCGGATGCCTACGCTGCCGTCGGCCCGCTCATAGCCCATAAAGCTCCTGCTCATACCGTCCCCCCTACTTTCTTCCGAAATTCTTCTGCATAGCGGTTACACAGCTCCTCTGTAATATCCTGGAGGTTGTGCGTGTGGACCCATTTACCTTTGGCAATAGCCTGGGAGGCCCGGCCAATGGGTACGCCATACTTATACACCAGTTCACCTGCTGCCATATCCCGCAGCGCGATTTTATGACCCAGGGGATATCCGCCAACGCCGCCAAGGTTTCCCCGGCGGCGTTGACGGCGGTTCCAGCTTTCACAGACTGGGACACGACCGCAACGGTATCCTCCAGATCACATCTCAATGCTTTCACACACATATCGATAGGCCCTCTTTTTCATTCCCGTTTCCTCCATTTACACATATTTTTCTTTTATCTCACTGACACTCAGACCTTCCAGGCCAAGACACTTCAGGTTGCGTCCAACCACTCTGAAGTCCTATCCCAAAAGCTCATTGGCCAGATTGATCACACTGGTCATTACCGGAGTTGCCACTCCGGCCAGCTGTCCGAATGCCTCCAAAGGCACCAAACCGCCGGGCGTGTCCTCCGTCAAAAAACGATTCTGGAGTGAGGGGATTGATTTTATATTTGCATAGGCCGCATTGTTCTGAAGCATCTCATAGAGGCTGTCTCCTTTTACGCCATAGGTGTCGCTCAGCCACTGACACAGACTCACGGCCCGGATGCCGTAAGCCGCGGCCACCGCCACACGCTCCCGGTCCACCGCCTCTACAGCCGCCGCTACCGCAGGGGTGATACCTGTGCGGTTGTAAAGAAAGCTTTCCCCCGGCTTCATCGGGCAACACCGCTACTGCCATTTTCAATTTCAAGGCCGATACCGTCACCTCACCCGGCTTGGGCGCGCGGCAAGCATAAATCAGGTCCTGCGTCTCCGCCACCGGGTTGTTTTTCCCAGCAGCCAGCAGAGTATTACGAACCACAATGCTGCCGCCGGTCTGCCCCGGGCACAAAAGCAGCGTTTGCTGCTCTGTCAGCAGCGTTGCCAGCTGTTTTGCCAAGGAGATATGCTGGTCTGTGGTGGTTGTTACGATCAGAATTTCTCTGTCCGCTATCGCCTCAGCTAAAGAGTCCGTGATGAGCTTGACAGCAACCGTACCCTCCAGCTTGCCGGAGATGGTGATCTGACCTCTGCTTTGCAGCGCCTGAATTTTTTCTCGGTCTATGTCATATAGGCTAACATCATGTCCATGCATCGCCAAATGACCGGCCAGAGCCTGGCCGCCGTTGCCCGCGCCCAAAACCGCAATCTTATGTGCCGCCATATTCAAAATCCTCCGCCTTCTATGTACTTTCTTTCTATGACGTTCCGTTTATCTGTTTGACTGTCCTACAGCTTCTCCGTTAGTTTATGCCAATTTTATCATAACCGCCATTTTGTTTATCGTCTGTCAATGAGGTATATCCCATTTTCAAAACCGGTTGTCAAGCTGCCTTACATTTGGGCTTTTCGAAATTTCACGCGATATTTTTCTGTTTATCCTTTTACAGTGATCTGCAATAAAAGTCTATAGCTGAAACGAAAAAATCTTGCAAAATTTGTGAGACTGAAAAGGGGTATGATAAAAGGATGGAGAAAAATTGCATCGCCGGACTTAATTGAGCCGGCAGTTTGCTTGATTTTGCGCAGAGTTCTGTCACGCATCGAATGTGGAAAAAACCGTCTGTGCATAGAACGCCCGCCACAGCAGATACTACCAATGAAAAATCTGCTTTGACTGGAGGAAATTTATATATGAAAGCAACCGGAATCGTGCGCCGCATCGACGACCTGGGCCGTGTGGTGATCCCCAAGGAAATCCGGCGCACCATGCGTATCCGCGAGGGCGACCCGTCACAGATGACATTGGCACGGCGGGAGAAATTCTGCTTCGCCATGCTGGATTTGTCAAGAAGATGGGGGCTGGATGATACATAATAATGAAAAGCTGCGTCTCGTGGGGAACTTCTTTGTGTCCATCAGCGTGGAGGGCTTCGAGGATGCCAATGACGGCCGCCGGGGTCAGGGACATTTTCAGAAAGCGCTGGCTTACCGGCGGCAAGGAACTGTACTGCATTGACTTCCAGAACGACGGCGAGTTTGCAGGAGGCTGCGTGGCCGGCGGCAGAATCTACTGCCACATCAATGCTGCCGGCGATGTGGAGCCCTGCGTGTTCATCCATTACTCCAGCGCTAATATCCGGAATAAGAGCTTCTTGGAGTGCTTGCAGCAGCCGCTGTTCAAGCTCTACCGCAAGGGGCAGCCCTTCAACGGCAACCATCTGCGTCCCTGCCCCATGCTGAAAAAACCCGAGCTGCTGCCGAAGATGGTGGCCCAGAGCGGCGCCCACTCCACCGACCTGGAGGCTTCGGAGAGTGCCGAGCATCTGTGCGGGAAGTGCAAGGCCTATGCCGCTTACTGGAAGCCCGAGGCCGAAAAGCTCTGGGCGGAGGAAAAGCATAATTGATGACGGCGGGGACATGATGCACCGAAAGGCTGTGCCGTATCGCGCAAAAGTGTAGGAATAGGATAGGAAGAGAGAGGAGAACCCCGGCTGCGCATTGGG
>URSX01000100.1 GCA_900550615.1 uncultured Eubacteriales bacterium | reverse complement strand
ACACGGGGATGGGCAGGCCCCACCGACGCTGGCGGCTGATGCACCAGTCGGTGCGCTCCAGGATCATAGAGCGCATACGGTCCTTGCCCCAGCCGGGCACCCACCGCACATCCTCGCAGGCGGCAATGGCCTCGTCCTTAAAGGAATCCACCGAGCAGAACCACTGGGGCGTGGCCCGGAAGATGATGGGATTCTTGCAGCGCCAGCAGTGGGGATAGCTGTGTACGATATCCTCGCTGGCAAAGAGGGAGCCGGCCTTCTTCATGTCCTCCAGGATGACGGGATTCGACTCGTCGGTCCCCATTCCGGCGTACTTGCCGGCGTAGTCGGTGTGGCGGCCCTGGTCATCCACGGGTACCACCATCTCCATGCCGTAGCGCTTGCAGGTCTCATAGTCGTCGGCGCCGAAGCCGGGGGCGGTATGGACGCAGCCGGTACCGCTGTCCATGGTTACATAGTCCGCCAGAACCAGGCGGCTGGTCTTGGGCAGGAAGGGATGGCTGGCCAGCATATTTTCATAGAAGGAGCCGGGATGGGTCTCCACGATCTCATAGCTGTCAAAGCCACCGATCTTCATGACCTTCTCCACCAGGGCCTCGGCCATGATGTACATTTCCCCGTTGGGGGCCTTGACCACGGCGTAGCTCTCATCGGGATGCAGGGCGATGGCCAGGTTCCCGGGCAGGGTCCAGATGGTGGTGGTCCAGATGACGAAGGAGAGCTTGCTCTTGTCCAAATGGCCCAGCTTGCCCAGGTCGTCATTCATGGGGAACTTCACATACACCGTGGTGCAGGGGTCATCCTGATATTCGATCTCGGCCTCGGCCAGAGCCGTCTCGTCGTGGGGGCACCAATACACGGGCTTGAGACCCTTGTAAATGTGGCCGTTGCGGTACATCTTGCCGAACACCCGGACCTCCTGGGCCTCAAAGCTCGGGTCCATGGTCTTGTAGGGATGCTCCCAGTCACCCACCACGCCCATGCGCTTGAAGCCCTCCCGCTGCACATCAATGTAGTGGTCGGCAAACTCATGGCAGGCGGTGCGGAAGTCCGCCACGCTCATAGCCTTGTGGTTGAGCTTGTTCTGCTTGATGATGGCGCTCTCAATGGGCATGCCGTGGTTGTCCCAGCCGGGGATGTAGGGGGTGTAGTAGCCCCGCATGGCGTAGGAGCGGGTAATGAAGTCCTTCAGGGACTTGTTCAGGGCGTGGCCCATGTGCAGTGCGCCGTTGGAGAAGGGAGGGCCGTCGTGCAGGTTAAAAAGGGGCTTACCTTCGTTCTTTTTCAGCAGCTCGTTATACAGGTCCAGCTCTTCCCAGTGCTTGAGCATCTCCGGCTCCCGCTTGGGCAGACCCGCCCGCATGGGAAAGCCGCTTTTGGTCATGTTCAGTGTGCTTTTGTACTCCATGATGTACCTCCATATATCCGTATTTTGAAAACAAAATTGAAAACGAACGAAAAGCCTCGCAGAGTTTGCCGCCCGCAGGCGGCAAATAATTCAAATCATTTTTCACCGCGACATGTGCGTGGGGAAAAATTCCTCTCAGGCTGCCAGTGTGGAATTTTTGTGCTCTGCGCAAAAATTATGCGCGCAGCAGCCTGCAATCCCTTTGGCAGAAAAAACGAAGTTTTTTCGCCAGTAAAAAAATCGCCTTTGCCTCTATTAAGAGACAAAGGCGATGAACAAACCTCTGCGGTACCACTCTTGTTGCCGCCGTAGCGGCCACTCCGTTCCCACCATCCGTGGGCGAGGGGTGATAACGGCCCTCCGCCGTCCGTGCTTACTGAAGTGACCCGTTCAGCCGGAAGCTCCGGGGTGATATTCGCCGCGAACCCGGTCTCCGCCTCGCACCAAACCGGCGGATCTCTTGGCACCGAAAGTCCGGGGCTACTTGTCCCCATCTATGCATGTGTGCTTTATTCCATGTCATTTTACCACAAAAGCCGCTTTTGTCAACAGGAAAATTAGAACGCGCCCAAATAGCGCAGAATCCCCAGCAGACCCATGACACCGTAGATGACGGCCATAATGGCCAGGATCACAGAGACTATCGTATACAGTGCGCCCTCCTTTTGTGTGTTGCGAAACCGTCTGGTGTAGAACAGCGCCGCACAGGCCAGGCCCAGGAGCAGCGAGGTCAGGTAGTTCATAAACAAGCTGTCCTTGTACACCGTCATGCGCAGGATCAGCGCTGCCATCAGTACGCCGAACAGTACGCCCAAGGTGATCTTCAGCCACTTGGGCAGCTTGGGCTTATCCGGTTTTGCGGCCTTCTGGGCGGCCTTTTCCTTCAGGTAGTCACCGCCGCCGTAGTTGGAGTTGTTCTTCTTGTGGTGCACATTTTTGTTGGGGTTGCCCTTGGCCTTGCGGATGGCCTCCTGCTGTCGGGTGTAGGCGTCCTTGGGTGCGTTATTCTTTGCCATGTTCATTCTCTCCTTTGGCTTTCTGGTCTGTAGTATATAGATAGCGGTTCAGTAGGGCCAGGGCATAGTCTGCCGCCTGCTGGCGGATGCTCTCCCGGCTGCCCCGCAGATGCAGGAGCGTGACCTCCGTGCCGTCCCGGGCGGCCAGACCGATGTAAACCGTACCCACGGGGTTGCCCCGGTCATCTCCGTCAGGGCCTGCCAGCCCCGTCACCGACAAGGCCAGGTCACTTTTCATCACGCGGCGGATGCCCTCTGCCATGGCCCCGGCCACCGGCTCCGACACGGCGCCATACTGCGCCAGAATTTCACCGGGTATACCCAGGGCATTTTCCTTGACCCCGTTGGTGTAGGACACCACGCTTCCGGGAAATACTGCCGATGCCCCCGGCACATCCGTGATGCGCTTAGCAATGAGTCCGCCGGTGCAGCTCTCGGCAGTGGAGACGGTCAGCCCCCGGGCTTTCAGGGTCTGCACCGCGTGCTCCTCCGGGCTGCCCATGTCCATGCCGTACAGGTGCTGGCCCAGCCGCTGCCCCACCTGAACCAGCAGCGGGGCCATGAGCTCCTCGCACCGCGCGGCCGTTTTCCCCTTGGCCGTAAGGCGCAGCTGGATCTCCGCCCCCTTGGCATAGGGTGCCAGGCTGGGATTCTGGGCGGCGTCCATCAGGTCGCCCAGAAGCTCCTGGACCTTGGGCTCTGTCAGGCCGAACACGTGCAGCGTGTGGGAGAGGATCACCCCCTCCTGCCTGGCTTTTAAGTAGGGGAGCAGGGCGTGATCCGTGAGATACCGGCACTCGTGTGGTACCCCTGGGAGCATGGACACCGTCACGCCCTCCGCTGTGAAAATGCAGCCCGGGGCGGTGCCCACGGGGTTGTGCAGCACCGTGGCCCCCTCCGGCAAAAACGACTGCTGGCGGTTGCACACCGGCATTTCCCGGCGGAAAACATTTTGAAAATAATTGGAAATTTCCGCCATGACCTCCTCGTGAAATTCCAGCTTTAGGCCAAAGGCGGCACAGACGGTTTCCTTCGTCAGGTCGTCATAGGTGGGGCCCAATCCGCCGATGAAAACGAGCAAATTGCAGCGCTTCCGGGCGATATCCGTCACCTGGCGCAGCCGCTCCGGATTGTCGCCCACCGCCGTGTGGTAGAGCACATCCACCCCCACGGAGGCCAGCTTTTCCGATACATACTGGGCGTCGGTGTTGGCCACATTGCCCAGCAGCAGCTCCGAGCCTACGGCAATGATCTCTGCTTTGTGAGACATAAATTTCGCTCCTTACAGCTTGACTTTCACCACTTCCCGCTCTCTCATGGCCCTCTCTGTCAGGCCGTCGATGTCCAGCACGCTCTCGATCTCCCGGACCTCCTCCACATGGGGCTTGGTCTTGGGATGCCGTGGGGTGAACACCGTGCAGCAGTCCTCGTAGGGGAGGATGGAGGTGTCGAAGGTGCCGATGTGCCGGGCGATGCGGACGATCTCCTCCTTGTCCATGCCGATGAGGGGGCGCAGCACGGGCAGGTCGGTCACATCCTCACTGACCCGCAGGGCCTCCATGGTCTGGCTGGCCACCTGGCCCAGGTTTTCACCGGTGATAAGGGCGCGGCAATCGAATTCCTTGGCCAGCTTATCGGCAATGCGCATCATGAACCGCCGGGTGATGAGGGTGAAATACTCCTCCGGGCACTGCTTGCGGATCTGCTCCTGAATCTCTGTCAGGGGCACGATGTGAACGCTCATGCGGCCGCACCAGGGCGTCAGCTCCTGGGCCAGCTGCAGGACCTTCTGCCTTGCCAAGTCAGAGGTGTAGGGGGGCGCGGCGAAGTGGAGCATCTCCAGCACCACGCCCCGCTTTGCCATCATGTAGGAGGACACCGGGGAGTCGATGCCGCCGGAGAGCAGGCTCAATGCGCTGCCGCCCATGCCCAGGGGCAGGCCCCCGGCGGCGGGCTCGGCCGGAGCGTGGACATAGGCCGCGTCCTCACGAATTTCCACATACACCGTCAGCTCCGGGGTGTGGACATCCACCTTCAGATGGGGGAAGGCATCATGAAGCATGCCGCCCACCCACTGGCTGATCTGAATGGAGCTCATGGGGAAGGACTTGTCCGCTCGCTTGCTCTCCACCTTGAAGCTGCCGGAGCGGCGAAGACTGTCGCCCAGGTACGCCTTGGCCGTCTCCAGAATGGCCTCCTTGCTCTTCTCGCAGGGCACGGCCCGGGCGATGGCGATGAGGCCGAACACCTGCTTGCAGGCAGCATAGGCCCCGGTGAGGTCGCACTCGTCCGAAGTGGGCTCCACATAGATGGTGCTCTGGCGGGAGTAGATTTTGAACTTGCCGAACTTCTGGGTTCGGCGGCGGATGTTACTCATGAGCTTGGTTTCAAAGCTGTGGCGGTTGAGGCCCTTGAGGACCACCTCGCCCAGCTTGCAGAGGATGATTTCGTGCATGGGGATTCTCCTTATATAAATATAATAGTTGAAAAGTGAAAAGCGTACCTGTCATTCCGAGACCGGTGCGCACACCGGTGGTGGGAATCCGTAATCCCCCTGCGCAAATCTAAAGGGGAACGGATTGCCACGGACGCTTTGCGTCCTCGCAATGACATCCTTATAATTTATGAGTAGTGCGTAGGGGAGGGGCTCTGCCCCTCCCGCGGGCGGGGAAATCGGCGAAGCGCCGCCGGTGGCGGATGTAGCGAGCCGGTTTCGAGGAAGTGCCCCGATTGGCGGACACGACAGTGGCCGTCAGTCGGTTGGCGCGACGGTGGGCAAGAGAACCCCGCCCCTACGGATGCGTTGTTGTAAGTGCGGTAGGGTCTGGATCCTTTATTTCAATATCCCGCTGCTGCGGTACTGGATGGCCTCCGCGATGTGCTCGGGCTGGATATTTTCCGCCCCGTCCATGTCGGCGATGGTCCGGGCCACACGCAAAATGCGGTCGTGGCTGCGGCCGGTAAGGCCCAGCCGGTCAAAAGCGCTGCGCATGATCTTCTCGCTTTTTTCATCCAGTACGCAGTATTTTCCGATCATCGGCGGGGTCATGTAGGCGTTGCAGGAGACCTCCGTCCCGGCATAGCGCTGCTGCTGGAGCTGCCGGGCGGCGTTCACACGTGCCTGTATGTCCCGGGAGGACTCCGGGGTGTCCTTGCGCCGCATGGCGTCGTAGTCCACCGACGGCACCTCAATGTGCAGGTCGATGCGATCCAGCAGCGGCCCGGAGATGCGGCGCATGTAGCTTTCCACCTGCCGCTCCGAGCAGGTGCATTTCCTGTCCGGATGGCCGTACCAGCCGCACCGGCAGGGATTCATGGCGCACACCAGCATGAACCGGCTGGGCAGGGTCAGGGAGCCGGAGGCCCGGGTGATGGTCACCAC
>URSX01000099.1 GCA_900550615.1 uncultured Eubacteriales bacterium | reverse complement strand
AGGCGATTTCGAGGAAGTGCCCCGATTGGCGGCCACGACAGTGGCCGGGAATCGGCAGGCACAACGGTGTTACCCCGGCGGCTCAGTAGGATTTTTCGGGACAGGGAAAGAGTCAGGCATTCCGGCCGCAGCAATTCTTATACTTTTTACCGGAGCCGCAGGGAAATCGCCGAAGCGCCGCCGGTGGCAGATGCAGCGAGGCGATTTCGAGGAAGTGTCCCGATTGGCTGGCACGACAGTGCCGGGGAATCGGCTGGCACGACGGTGTTACCCCGGCGGCTCAGTAGGATTTTTCGGGACAGGGAAAGGGTCAGGCGTTTCTGCCGCAGCAGTTCTTGTATTTTTTGCCGCTGCCGCAGGGGCACGGGTCGTTACGGCCGATCTTCTGCACCCGGCGGGGCTGTTTTTTCACGGTGCCGTCACCGCCGATGCTCTCGCCGGTGGCCTTGGCTACCCGCTCGCGCTTGATCTCCTCGTCCTTCTTGATGCGCACGGAATAAAGCCGCCGCACCGTCTCGGACTGGATGGCGGAGATCATCTCCTCGAACATATCCAGGGATTCCTTCTTATATGCGATCACCGGGTCGGTCTGGGCGTAGGCCCGCAGGCGGATGCCCTGGCGCAGGTCGGCCATGGCGTCGATATGATCCATCCAGTATTCATCCACCACCCGCAGCAGCACCACGCGCTCTACCTCGCGCATGACGGGAGAGGTGAACTCCTGCTCCTTCTGCTCATAATAGTCGGCAGCGGCCTTGGTGAAGGCATCCACGAAATCCTCCTGGGTTTTCCGGGCCAGCTCCTCCTCCGTGAAGCGGACGGTAAACTTGGGGAAATACAGACCCTCTACCTGGCGCAGCAGCTCCCGGCACTGGGCGGCGTCGATGTGGCTCTCCCCGGCGAAATGCTCCGCCACCAGGTGGGAGATGGAGGTGTTCATCATGTTCATGATGATATTCTTCACGTCCAGACCGTCCAGCACCTGCTTGCGCTGATCGTAAATGATCTCCCGCTGCTTGTTCATGACATCGTCATACTCCAGCACGGACTTACGGGCCTGGAAGTTCCGGGACTCCACGGTGGTCTGGGCCTGCTCGATGGCCCGGCTGAGGATCTTCTGCTCGATGGGGGTATCCTCGTCGATGTTCAGCCGCTCCATCATGTTGGTGACCCGCTCACCGCCGAACAGGCGCATCAGGTCGTCCTCCAGGGAGATGTAGAACCGGGTCTCACCGGGGTCGCCCTGACGGCCCGCACGGCCGCGGAGCTGGTTGTCGATCCGGCGGGAGTCGTGGCGCTCGGTGCCGATGATGAACAGGCCGCCGGCCTGACGCACCCGGTCGGCTTCGCCGGCGATCTCCTCCTTATGCTGGCGGAGCTTCTCGGCAAAGAGCTTCCGGGCGCTCAGAATCTCCTCGTTATCGGTCTCGGCGTAGCCGGTGGCCTCGGCGATGAGCTCGTCAGACATACCCGCCTTGCGCAGGTCGGTCTTGGCCAGGTACTCGGCGTTGCCGCCCAGCATGATATCCGTACCACGGCCGGCCATGTTGGTGGCCACAGTGACGGCCCCGAACTTACCGGCCTGGGCCACAATCTCCGCTTCCTTCTCGTGGTTCTTGGCGTTGAGCAGGTTATGCTTGATGCCCTCCCGGGTCAGGAGCTTGCCCAAAAACTCGTTCTTCTCAATGGATACCGTACCCACCAGCACCGGCTGGCCCTTTTCATGGCACTCCTTGATCTGGCGGATCACGGCCCGGTACTTGCCGTTTTCGGTCTTATACACCGCGTCCTCATTGTCGATACGGATCACGGGGCGGTTGGTGGGGATCTCCACAATGTCCAGCTTGTAGATGGTGGAGAATTCCTCCTCCTCCGTCAGGGCCGTACCGGTCATACCGGAGAGCTTGCTGTACAGGCGGAAATAGTTCTGGAAGGTGATGGTAGCCAGAGTCTTGCTCTCCCGCTGGACGGACACATGCTCCTTGGCCTCAATGGCCTGGTGCAGGCCCTCGGAGTAGCGGCGGCCGAACATCAAGCGGCCGGTGAACTCATCCACGATGATGATCTCGCCGTCCTTCACCACATAGTCCACGTCCCGCTTCATGGTGCCGTGGGCCTTGATGGCCTGGTTGATGTGGTGGGCGATGGTGCTGTTCTCGGGGTCGGACAGGTTCTCCAGGCCGAAGAACTCCTCGGCCTTGGCGATGCCCCGGGCTGTGAGGGTGGCGGTCTTGGCCTTTTCGTCCACCACATAGTCCGCGTCGATGGTGGGGTCCTCCTCGGCCTTGTCGTCGGTCTCGGTGACCACATACTTTTTAAGCCGCGCGGCGAATTGCTCCGCCCGGTCATACAGCTGGGTAGACTTTTCACCCATGCCGGAGATGATGAGGGGGGTGCGGGCTTCATCGATAAGGATGGAGTCCACCTCGTCCACGATGGCGAAGTGGTGGCCCCGCTGCACCTGCTCACTGGAATAGATAGCCATGTTGTCCCGCAGGTAGTCAAAGCCCATCTCGTTGTTGGTGCCGTAGGTGATGTCGGCGGCGTAGGCGGCCTGGCGGGCGGCCTTGTCCATATCGTGGATGATAAGACCCACGGAAAGGCCCAGGAACCGGTGCACCTTGCCCATCCACTCGCTGTCGCGCTTTGCCAGATAGTCGTTGACGGTGACGATGTGCACACCCTCGCCCGTGAGGGCGTTTAAGTAGGCGGGGAGGGTAGCCACCAGGGTCTTACCTTCACCGGTCTTCATCTCGGCGATGCGGCCCTGATGCAGCACGATGCCGCCGATGAGCTGCACCCGGTAGGGCCGCAGGCCCAGCACCCGGTCCGCCGCCTCCCGGACGGTGGCAAAGGCTTCGGGCAGAATATCATCCGTAGTTTCCCCGTTTTGCAGCCGCTCCTTGAACTCGGCGGTCTTCGCCTGGAGCTGGGCATCGGTGAGAGCCTTGTACTCCTCCTCCAGCGCCTCAATTTTGTCGGCGATGGGATAGATCTTCTTCAACTCATGGTCACTGTATGTACCGAAAATTTTGGTAAGCAGACCCATATCAAAAAACTTCCTTTCCCTGCAGTCAGTGTTTGCAAATTGATTATCAAGTATACCACATTTTTCCCACATATGCAAACATATATCCGCCTGCACAGGCGTTTTTCGGTATATAGGTCTTGACAAAGCATTATACTTTGTATAAGATGGAAAAAGCAAATCGATGTTCCACTTTGAGGGAGTAATTCCATCCCGCCCTGCGGGATGAGACAGATCCGTCAGTACGGCCGCCCCGGCCCGGGCTGTCTTGAAAGAATGAGACTCATACATAGGTTTTTCCTAACCTGTGTGGGAGTCTTTTTGTTTTGCCCGCAGGGGCGGAAAAGGAGGATAAAAATGAAACCGGAATATTTACAGTCAGCGGAGGAGGTCCTGTGCAGTCAGGGCAGCCAGCGGGGTGGGCTCACCTCACAGGAGGCTGCCGCGCGCCTGGAGAAGCACGGCCCCAACCGCCTGCAGGAGGCTAAGAAGATCACCAACTTCCAGCGTTTTTTGCAGCAGCTGAAGGATCCTATGCTGCTGATTTTGATGGCCGCCGCCGCGGTGTCCGCCGTCACCAGCATCCTCTCCGGGGAAAAGCTGACGGAGGTTATCATCATCCTGGCGGTGGTGCTGCTGAATGCCATTTTGGGCGTGGTGCAGGAGAGCAAGGCCGAGGCCGCCATTGAGGCCCTGCAAACCATGACCGCCGCCACCAGCAAGGTGCTGCGGGACGGCAAGATCACCGTGCTGCACAGCGCCGACCTGGTGCCGGGGGATGTGGTGATCCTGGAGGCCGGAGACGCCGTGCCCGCCGATGGTCGGCTGCTGGAGTCCGCGTCGCTGAAGATCGAGGAGGCCGCCCTCACCGGCGAGAGCGTCCCGGTGAACAAGACCGCCGAGACCATCAGCGCCGAGGGGGATGTGCCCCTGGGCGACCGGAAAAACATGTGCTACATGGGCTCCACCGTGGTCTATGGCCGAGGCAGCGCCGTCATCACCGCCACCGGCATGGACACCGAGATGGGTAAGATCGCCGGCGTTCTGGCCCGGACAGAGCAGGAGGAGACCCCCCTGCAGCGCAAGCTCACCCAGCTGGGCAAGACTCTTTCCTATCTGGTGCTGGCCATCTGTATATTCATCTTTGTGTTTGACCTGCTGGTGGAGGGCGACTACTCCCTGGAGGCCATCCTCAAGACCTTTATGGTGGCCGTGTCTCTGGCCGTGGCCGCCATTCCCGAGGGTCTGGCCACGGTGGTGACGGTGGTGCTGTCCATCGGCGTCACCAATATGAGTAAGCGCGGGGCTGTTATTCGCCGGCTGACGGCGGTGGAGACCCTGGGCTGCACCCAGGTCATCTGCTCCGATAAGACCGGCACCCTTACCCAGAATAAGATGACCGTGGTGGACCACACAGGTCCTCAGCGGCTCCTGGCCACGGCCATGGCTCTGTGCAGCGACGCTGCCTGGGCCGAGGAGGGGGCCCAGGGTGAGCCTACGGAGGCGGCCCTGGTGAATTTTGCCGCCGAGACGGGGCTGAAAAAGCCCCTGCTGGAGGAGCAGCAGCCCCGGGTGGCCGAGGCCCCCTTTGACTCCTCCCGAAAGATGATGTCCACCGTCCACCAGATCGACGGCGGCTTTATCCAGTATACCAAGGGCGCCCCGGATGAGGTGCTGCGCCTTTGCACCGGCTATATAGAGGACGGCGAAATGCGCCCCATGACCGAGGAAAAGCGCCGGGCCATCCTGCTGGAGAATAAGGCTATGGCCGACCGGGCCCTCCGGGTCCTGGCCGCCGCCCAGCGCAGCTGGGGCGACAAGCTGCCCGAGGATATAAGCCCCGAGACCCTGGAGCAGGATCTGTGCTTCATAGGTCTGGCGGGCATGATCGACCCCGTGCGTCCGGAGGTGAAGGACGCCATCCACCAGTGCCGTAAGGCGGGCATCCGCCCGGTGATGATCACCGGTGACCACAAGGACACCGCCGTGGCCATCGCCAAGGAGCTGGATATTCTCGACAGCGCCGACCAGGCCATCACCGGCAGCGCCCTTAACGATCTGACGGATGAGGAGCTGGCGGAGGCTGTGCCCAAGTACAGCGTCTATGCCCGGGTCCAGCCGGAGCACAAGGTGCGCATCGTCACCGCCTGGAAAAAGCGGGGGGCTATCACCGCCATGACCGGCGACGGCGTTAACGACGCGCCCAGCATCAAGACCGCCGACATCGGCGTGGGCATGGGCATCACCGGCACCGACGTCACCAAAAACGTGGCGGATATGGTGCTCTCCGACGACAACTTTGCCACCATCGTGGGCGCAGTGGGCGAGGGCCGCCGCATTTACGACAATATCCGCAAGACCATCCAGTTCCTCCTGGCCTCCAATATGAGCGAGGTGCTGGGCGTGTTCACCGCCACCCTCCTGGGCTTCACCCTGCTGGGGCCGGTGCATCTGCTGTTTATCAATCTTATTACCGACTGCTTCCCGGCCCTGGCCCTGGGCCTGGAGAAGGCGGAGCCGGATGTGATGGATCGGCCGCCCCGGGACAGCCACGACGGCATCTTTGCCGGTGGCCTGGGACTGGATATTCTGTATCAGGGCGTGCTTATCACCGTCATTACCCTGGCCTCCTATATCATCGGCCACTGCGTGGAGGTGGGGTATTTCGAGATGCCCTCCGGCGTCTCTCCCCACGGCATGACCATGGCCTTTTTGACCATGAGCATGTGCGAGATATTCCACAGCTTCAATATGCGCTTCCAGCGCCGCAGCATCTTCTCCGGCCGCAGCCATAATAAGGTTTTGTGGGCGGCCATGCTGGGCAGCCTCCTCATCACCACTCTGGTGCTGGAGGTGGGGCCCATTGCCGATGCCTTCGGCTTTACCCCTGTGGGCTGGGCTGAGTACGGTATCGCCCTGGCCCTGGCCGTACTGGTAATTCCCGTGGTGGAGCTGGTAAAATTCTTCCAGCGCCGTGCGGCCCGGAAAAAGAAAAACTGAACCCCCTGCCATAAAACCCCCGGT
>URSX01000098.1 GCA_900550615.1 uncultured Eubacteriales bacterium | reverse complement strand
CACCCTTCCTTACCGTTATCGCAAATATACCACTTTATCGACAGTCTCAAAAGCCCCCGGCGCTGAAGCGCCGGGGGCCTTATGCTTTGCTTTATTTTTCTCCTGTAAAAAGCGGGAGGTCAGAGGGATCGCATCTTACTTGGCAACGACAGTGTACCAATCGCCGCTCTGAACGACCTTGTAGCCATCAGCAATGATGATTTCACCCTCGCCGACAGTGACATTGGACGGGTCAAACTGATAGAACGAGCCGCCCTTGACGGTGATAGTGGCAGCATCGTTGTCATTGCAGTTCAGCGTCCACTCCGGGCTGACGCACTTAAAGGTGCCGCCTTCGATGGTGATCTTCGCATTATCCTGTGCATAAATCAGGGACAGCGTGGAACCCGCGGGAGCCTGGTTTGCAAATTCGCCGCCCTTTATGGTGATCTCAGATCTTCCGGAGGCGCAGACGGCCATCGCATAATTGCTGACATAGGTGCCGTAAACCGTTGTAGCATCTACAGTAATCTTGGCAGTACCCGTTCCGTGAATTGCACCGTATGCGCCGTTTGCCTGAATGTTGCCGGTCACAGTATGTTCGCCGTCGGTGTACTCCACGCGATCGAGAACGGTAGCCGTATTTGCATCGTAATCGGTGCCGAAGCTGTCGCTTTCCACAGTCGCCTGCGTAGCGCGCACCTCAATGCCGAGACCGGAAACAGAGGAAGGTCTGTGCTTGGAAGCGTTGGCCTCGTTGCCGACCGAGGTGGGCATGTAGATCGCTACAGCGAAGGGCTTGGACGATTCTCCGGCCTTCAGCGTGATCCAACCGTCGGTAAGCATAACATCCTTCGCCAAAGTCTTTTCGGTGGCGGCAATGGCAGACCAAACAGCCTCGCGGTTTGCAAACTTGGTCGCGGTCTCGGCAGTGCCGATCTTCAGATAATTGTCCACACGGTACCAATCGCCGTTCACATTTTTCCCTCTGTTGGAGGTGTAGTTTTTGGAGAAGCCGGCCTCATATTTCAGAGCCAGATTGCCGGCGTTTACAATCTTCAGATAGACCACCTGTGTGTAACCCGGCTCCCACAGGGCTTTGTCGTCAAAGAGCTTGGTCTGATCGGTGGCTTCCTTCCACTCAACCATATCGGTGCTGTACATAAGCTTTACATCCAGATTGCCCGCCTGGATCTTATTGACCCCGGTGGATGCGGTGTCGGTGAACCACGCGAAGGTGGACCCAACCAGCATCGCCACGCACAGCACCAGCGCAAACACGCTGGCCAGCAAAGACCGCTTGGTGGTTTTTTTGCTCATAGTTATCATACTCCTTTTCCGGTAAAAATTTAGATCCGGATGCTCCTCCCCGGAAATCCTCATGCTTTTTGCGGAGCAAAAAGCAGAATCGCCGGCGATTCTCATCCAATATCTATTTGCAAACACATCTTAGCACTTTGCCGGAAATATCGCAAGCAAAATTTCGTTTTCTACTTTTTACACAATAATTCCTCTCTTCTCTCGTGTAAAACAGAAAATTCGGCAAACAGCCGTCTTCGCTCCACCATTTTCTACCCGGCAGGCTCCGTCATACGCCGGTCATAAATTGCAGCTGCTGCACCGCTTCCCACACCCGCTGGCGGGCGTCGGCCACCTGCTCCTGGGCCTGGACGATCTGATCCTGCACCATCCAGTCCACAAAAAAGTTGTCGCAGCACATGTCGAAAAACCGGGTCATGCCGTCAAAATTTACCTGGAAATCCAGGCTCATCTGCACATCCGCCAGCTCCCGGCTGAAATTGCGCAGCTCCTGCTCCGCCTGCTGCATAGCCCCCTGGGCCGCGTCCATTTTGGAGTGCTTGAGCAGGCTGCTGAGGAATCCGCCCCCCAGCATATCCCACACGCCCAGCCCCCGGGCGGTTTTCAGGTGGCCCAGAGCCTCGTCCAGGGCATCCAGTGCCCGGTTCCCCGCGTCAATGGCCTCCCGGATCTCCGTATTTCTGTCCTTCATCGTTTCTCCGCTCCTTTCCCGGCGCAGCCGTTGCCAAACGGCCCGCCCTCTGCTATACTGGTGGAAAATACTACAAAGGAGTATACACCATGTTTCTGGATTTTTCCACCATTCCCGAAATTTCTGTTCCCCATTTCAAGGACGGTCAGGGGCAGGCCCTGGTGCGCAAATTTGAGGACGAGCAGGGAAAGATTCTGATCCTGACCCTGCCCGCAGGCAGCACCATCGGCCACCATGTCCACGAGGGCAGCTTTGAGGTGATGCACTTTCTCTCTGGGGAGGGCGTGTGCATCGATGACGGCACTTCCGTCACAGTCCGCCCCGGCATGACCCACTACTGCGCCCCCGGCCACAGCCACAGCGTGGTCAACACCGGCGCGGAGCCGCTGGTGATCCTGGGCGTGGTGCCCAATGTGAAGTAATGGCCGTCCCCTGTCCCGACGGCCGGAGGAACACCCGGCGCGATTTTTTCCACAAGCGCAAAAAAGCAGCGGCCCTTGCGGGCCGCTGCTTTTTAATTCCGCCGCGCGGTTCATCTCGGTTAAAAGGCACTGCTTTTCACGGTTGAACCGGTTGACGAACTGTGCGAGTTTTATGACGAACAGCAGAAAGGCAGATACGATCAGAACGATCAAGAGTATCAAAGCGCCGCTATCGTTGTCCATAATGATGTATCTCCTTTCGATGGGATTTGTATAGGCAATCAAAAGGCATAATACACAGTTTATGCCCTTTGATTGCCCCTCCGCCCGAGGGCGGAGAGGACTTGAAAACTAATTATTTAACGAAATCGGGAGCGTATTCGGTGGCTGTTTTCCACTCAACGCTAAGTTTTGCACCGTTCAGGATGTTGTCGGAAACCTTGAAGGTTGCGCCATTCGCCATTGTGATCTGACTGGGATTGAAGAAAGTCAACAGGGCATTCGCACCGGTGACCTCGTTGCCGCTGACCACAACATTGCCAAGCGTACCTGCAGGATTCCACTGTGTCTCTCCGATAAGGGTACTGAACATGATGGCGTCGTTCTTCGGCTTGCTCGCATCGTCAGCAGAATTGGTCAGGCTCATATCAAACTTGTTGTCGGTGATGGTCACATTCGCACCGAAAACAGCCTGCTCAACGACCTTGATCGGGCGGGAAGCCTTGAATGTGCAGTTCTTGACCGTCACATCGCAAGTGCGGATATTGCAGAACCACAGCGGGTTAGAATCATTGGCAGACACCTTGTTCTCATAAGCGTTGAAGGTGCAGCCATCCAGCGTGAGACTGTCGGCAAGGAAGCCGCCATTCTGAATCCAAATGCCATTGAAGGTGCTGTGGTCGAACAGAACACTCTTTACAGTGCGATTGTAGACTGCACCACCAAGATTTCTGCCGTCAGACCAGCCGGCGTACATACGGAAATAGCCGTTCACGGTGAAGTTCTTCGTGAACACAACATTGGAAGCATCGGGAATGTTGAAAGTAATAGCGTGTGAATCACTCTGATTCAGTCCGCCTTCCGGGTTGCCATTTACAGAGCCACTGATGTACAGGGTAATACCAGCCTTATTGGAGCTGTAAATGGTATCTGTATCTCTGACCATATAGACTTTGCGTCCATCTTCAAGAATCTCGCCCACATGGTGGTCGGTATTTCTATCCCAAGTCCACATATCACAGATTTCCTTATTGCCGATGGTAACATCACCGTTCTTAAGAGAAACAGCACCGATATTGAGGTATACATTTTTGATACCTGCCGGAATCTCGGTCAGCGCATTAAACTCGCTGAGGGTATAGATTGCGGTATCTTCGCCGGCTTCTGCATCATACTGTTTGTCAAAGCTGTCGGATTCAACAGTATCCTGCGTAGCAAAAACAGTAATAGCAATGCCGTCGATGGACAGACCCTGATACTCGTTGCCGGCAGTAGTCTGCATCACACCCTTAATTTTAATTTCTTTGGATGCATTTGCGGTCAAATGCGCATAACCGTCTTCAGATACATCTGTGCCGGTGATCTCCCAATCAATAACATCATTCAGCTTGGCATCGCCCTGAATGCCGGTGATCTGAATCTTGTACTTCAGTGCAAGGTTGCCCTTGTTGACAACACGCAGTGCGGGAAGCTCATAGCGACATCCCGGCTCCCAAAGGATATCCGTGGTTCTGTTGTCGGCAGTCTTGAACTGAAGGGTCTTGCCTTCGGCGCTTACCCAATTGCCGTTCTCTTGCATTTCAAGAGCGACATCCAAGTTGCCTGCTTGGATCTTGTTGACCCCGGTGGAAGCCGTGTCGGTGAACCACGCGAAGGTGGAACCAACCAGCATGGCCACGCACAGCACCAGCGCGAACACGC
The DNA here is from genome assembly GCA_900550615.1 of uncultured Eubacteriales bacterium. GTDB lineage: Bacteria > Bacillota > Clostridia > Oscillospirales > Oscillospiraceae > Vescimonas. The sequence goes on along the minus strand of URSX01000098.1, from coordinate 1,793 downwards.
TGGCCAGCAGAGAGCGTTTGGTTGTGTTTTTGCTCATAAGTATGATACTCCTTTTCTTTATTTTTTGGCAGCGGGTGTGCGCCGGGAGCACCGAATACTTCTTTGCAGAGCAAAGAAGTAAAAGCCCACGGGCTTTTACCAGCTGTCTTTTATACCCATATACTATCACCCTACGCGAATAGTCGCAAGCGCAATTTCGCTTTCTGCGTTTTTACCAAAAATCAATCTTTAAATTTATAAAAAACGACCACTTTATCGACAGTCTCATTTTGCATAGATCCTGCCGATGAGCCAGTTCAGCGCCTGGGCGGGAAGGATTTTGGTCAAAAGCACCGCCGCCTGATAGGCAAAGCCGATGGTATACAGGGGCTTGTGGCCGCCCTTCAGAGCTACCCTGCCCACAAAGGCTCCGGCCTTGGCCGGGTCCATGCCGGTCTGCTCGTCATGCTCCATGCGCCGGACAGAACGGCTGATGCGCCCGCCGTAAAGCTCGTCCCCCTCCCCCACCTTATGCCGGGCAGCGGTGAAGCCGGTGTGGATATCCCCGGGCATGACGGCGCACACGGTGACGCCGAAGGGGCGCAGCTCATTGGCCAGGGCCATGGTATAGGAATTGATAGCGGCCTTGGAGGCGGCATAGTAGGTCTGGAACGGAATGGGCACCGGAGCCGCCACAGAGCTGAGGTTCACGATACGGCCGCCGCCCTGCTTTCGCATGACTGCGATGACGGCACGGTTCATGCGTACCATGCCGAAGAAATTCACGTCGAACTGGCGCTTGGCCTCCTCCGTGTCGGTAAACTCCACGGCGCCGCTGATGCCGAAGCCGGCGTTATTCACCAGGATATCGATGCGCCCGGCCTCCTGCAAAATCTGCTCCACCGCCCGGCGGACGGATTCCTCATCCGTCACGTCGGCGCTGATGTGACGCAAACCCTCCACGCCCTCTGCCCGGCGGCTCAGCTCATACACAGTGCAGCCATTTTGGGTCAGGTACAGAGCGGTTTCCCGGCCGATGCCGGAGGTGCCGCCGGTGACGACCGCGATCTTACTCATGAATCAGCACCTCCGCCATAATGTCCATAGCCTCGTCCAGCAGGGCCTCGGTGTGAGTGGCCATGTAGCTGGTGCGCAGCAGGGCCTCTCCCTCCGGTGTGGCCGGGGGCAGGGTGGGGTTGACGTACACGCCCCGCTCGTAAATTTTCTGAGCGGCATCCAGAGTGCGCATGGTCTCATAGGTATAGATGGGGATGATGGGCGTGGGGGCCGTCAGGGCGGACTCCCGGATCTTCAGTCCCCGGTCCGTCATGCCCTTGCGGGCGTAGAGGCTAAGCTGGCGCAGACGCTCCGGCAGCTCGGGGTGCTGCTCCAGATGGCGCAGAGCCGCCAGCGCCGTGGCGCAGTTGGCAGGCGGAATGGAGGCCGAGAAAATAAAGGGCCGGGATGCATGGCGCACATACTCCGCCACCTCGCTGGAGGCGGCCATATATCCGCCCAGAGAGGCCAGAGACTTGGAGAAGGTGCCCATATATACATCCACCTGATCCTCCAGGCCGAAGTAGCTGGCCGTACCCCGGCCGCCTTCGCCCAGAACGCCCAAACCGTGGGCATCGTCCACCATGACGCGGGCACCGTATTTCTTTGCCAGAGCGCAGATTTCCGGTAGCTTGGCAATATCGCCGCCCATGGAAAAGACACCGTCTGTGACGATGAGAGCGCCGTTTTTCTCCGGCACGCGCTGCAGCTGCTTTTCAAGGTCGGCCATGTCGCTGTGACGGTAGCGAAGCATCTTG
>URSX01000097.1 GCA_900550615.1 uncultured Eubacteriales bacterium | reverse complement strand
AAGAAGATGGCGGTGTTCTCGCCGTTCATGTCGGTGTTGGCGGAGCAGTGCATGGCGGCAATGCCCTTGAGGGGCAGATAGTAGTTCATCATGGAGAACATACCCTTCTTCATCTCGCCGCCGTACCAGGTATTGATGATGACCTGCTCCCGGGAGGTGATGTTAAAGGCAACGCAAGTCTCGGAGTTGAGCCCCAGCTCCTTGTAGTTCTCCACCTTGGCCTTGGAGGCGTTGTACACTACGAAGTCCGGCTCGAAGCTCTGCAGCTCCTCTTCGGAGGGCTGGATGAACATATTCTTAATAAAGTGTGCCTGCCAGGCCACCTCCACGATGAAGCGCACGGCCATACGGGTGTCCTTGTTGGCGCCGCAGAAGGCGTCCACCACGAACAGGCGCTTGTTGCACAGCTCGCTGACAGCCAGCTTCTTCACCTGGGCCCACACGTCCTCACTCATGGGGTGGTTGTCGTTTTTATATCCCTCGCTGGTCCACCACACGGTGTCCTTGGAATTCTGGTCCATGACAATGTACTTGTCCTTGGGAGAGCGGCCCGTATAGATGCCGGTCATCACGTTCACGGCGCCCAGCTCGGTGACCTGCCCGACCTCGTAGCCTGTCAGCTCCGCCTTGGTCTCCTCTGCGAACAGAGTCTCATAGGAAGGGTTGTGGACGATCTCGGTGGTGCCGGTAATACCGTACTTACTCAGATCAATGGCCATAATGATTACTCCTTTTCGTGTAAATTAATAGGGGGCGCTTGAGATGAACATCCTCCCATTATTTCAGTATCCGTATTATACCACACAGCTGCCGGAGAATCCATTGTTCAACTCCACTAATTTTACAAAATTTTTTAGCTATCCTAATACAAAGTATGGTCTCGACCCACAAAAGATAAATATTCCCCCCGAATTATTGATTTTCTCCCACACTCCATTGACATTTTTATGTGAGCTGATACAATATACACATGAAAGATGACATGATTTTCAAGCTGACTGTCCGCCTTTACGCGTCGGACATCAAGGTATTCGGACCGGGGGTGGCGCAGCTGCTGCACCGGGTCCAGGAGTATCATTCCCTGCGCGGGGCAGCCCAGTCCATGAACATGGCCTATTCCAAAGCCTGGACGGTGCTGCGCAGCGCCGAGGAGCAGCTGGGCTTCAAGCTGCTGCACTCCTCCACCGGCGGCAGAGGCGGCGGCGGTGCCGTGCTCACGGAGGAGGGGCGGCAGCTGCTGGAGCGGTACGACGAGCTGTGCCGCCGTCTGCAGGAATACGGCCGGCAGCAGTATGAGGAGCTGTTTTCCGACCAATGATCCCCTCTCGCGCCTTTTCTCTGTCCATTTTCTCCGCAGTTTTCATTCCCAGCGTCTCTTAGTTCCCATTTTAGACATAAATCGCCGATAAAATATCCCCATTTTCATGCAGAATACCCGTTGACTTTAGGCGTTTAAAGTTCTATAGTATGTCCATCACAATAATTTAACGCCGCCCGGCGGCAGAAAGGAGTCCCGATATGCATACCATTACTTCTCGCTGCATTGTTGCCCATCGGGACTACTATTACGGCTTTATCGCCCGCTATTTTGCGGGTTACTTTTGCTGCGACAAATGCATAAAGCCGTCCGGTATCCAATAGAGTTTTGTTCCTTTCATTCCGTTAAGAAAAGGCCGCTCTGTTCTCGGACAGAGCGGCCTCTTTTTATAACTCAAATCAACCCAAAAAAGCAAAGGAGATCAAACCATGAAAAAGCTGATGACACTGGTCCTTGCCCTGGCCATGACCCTGACAATGGCAGCCTGCGGCAGCAAGGACACCACCAAGGATGACAGCAAGAATTCCGACAGTACCAAGACCCTCAAGGTCGGCGTTGTGCAGCTGGTGCAGCACGAGGCACTGGACGCCGCTACCAAGGGCTTCACCGATGCCCTGACGGAGGCCATGGGTGACAAGGTCGAGGTGGTCGTGAAGAACGCCTCCGGCGACTCCAACACCTGTGGCACCATCGTAAACGGCTTCATCGCCGATAACGTAGACCTGATCATGGCCAACGCCACCCCCGCCCTGCAGGCCGCCGCTTCCGCCACCAGCACCATTCCCATCCTGGGTACCTCCGTCACGGACTATGCCACTGCTCTGGAAATTTCCAACTGGACCGGCACAGTGGGCGGCAACATCTCCGGCACCTCCGACCTGGCCCCTCTGGACAAGCAGGCTGCCATGCTTCAGGAGCTGTTCCCCAATGCCAAGAAGGTAGGCATGATCTTCTGCTCCAGTGAGCCCAACAGCAAATATCAGGTCGATGAGGTGACCAAGCTTCTCTCCGCCGCCGGCATCACCTGCACCGAGTATACCTTCACCGACAGCAACGATGTTTCCTCTGTCACCCAGAAGGCCTGCGACGAGTCCGATGTGCTCTACATCCCCACCGATAACACCGCTGCCTCCAACACCGAGGCCATTGCCAACGTGGTCCTGGCCTCCAACACCCCCGTCATCGCCGGTGAAGTCGGTATCTGCCGTGGCTGCGGCGTGGCCACCCTGTCCATCGACTACTATGAGCTGGGCAAGATCACCGGCCAGATGGCTGCCAAGATCCTCTCCGGCGAGTCCGATATCTCCACCATGCCCATCCAGACCGCTCCCACTGCCACCAAGCAGGCCAACATGGCCAACTGCGAGAAGCTGGGCATCACCGTTCCCTCTGATTACACCGCACAGTCCGCCGAGTAAGCTAACAACAGATCGGGAGGGGGTTTCTTGCCCCCTCCCCCGGTACATCGAGCTGCCTGACCCGGCAGCCGTTTGAGGAGATTAGAAAATGGCTTTCCTGACTTCACTACTGAACGCGCTGCCCGGTGCGGCGGCGCAAGGTCTTGTATGGGGCGTCATGGCCATCGGCGTATACATCACCTTCCGGGTGCTGGATGTGGCCGACCTGACCGTGGACGGCTCCATCGCCACCGGTGCCGCCGTAGCCGTGATGCTGATCCGCGGCGGCATGAACTGCTGGCTGGCCCTGCTGTGCGCCTTTGTCTCCGGCCTTCTGGCCGGCCTTGCCACCGGCCTGTTCCATACGAAATGCGGCATCCCCGCCATTCTGGCCGGTATTCTCACCCAGCTGGCCCTGTACTCCATCAACCTGCGGATCATGGGCGGCAAGGCCAACCAGCCTGTAGGTGTGGACAAATACCACCTGGCCGTTTCCCAGCGGCACGTCCGGGAGCTGAACCTGAGCAATCCCCTGCCGCTGCTGCTGCTGATCACGGTGATCGTGGTCATCGCCCTGTACTGGTTCTTCGGCACGGAGCGAGGCTGCTCCCTCCGGGCCACTGGCGCCAACGCCAACATGGCCCGGGCTCAGGGCATCAATACCAATTCCAACATCGTCCTGGGTCTGATGCTCTCCAACGGTCTGGTGGCCCTTTCCGGCGGCCTGCTGGCGCAGTTCCAGGGCTCTGCCGACGTGGGCATGGGTCGCGGCGCCATCGTCATCGGCCTGGCCGCCGTCATCATCAGCGAAGTCACCTTCGGCAAGCTCTTCCAGAACTTCGGTCTGAAGATGTTTGCCGTTTCCCTGGGTGCCGTGATCTACTACTTCGTGCTGCAGATCGTGCTGCAGCTGGGTCTGAACACCAACGACCTGAAGCTGGTTTCCGCCCTGATCGTCGCCATCTTCCTCTCCGTGCCCTACTGGAAGGGCAAGCTGACCCGCAAGAAAGGAGGCCCGCGCCATGCTTGAGCTGAAGAATATTTCCAAAACCTTCTTCCCCGGTACCGTCCACGAGAAAACCGCTCTGGACAACCTGAACCTGACCCTGCACGAGGGAGATTTTGTCACCGTCATCGGCGGCAACGGCGCCGGCAAGTCCACCATGCTCAACGCCATCGCAGGCACCTTCCCCGTGGACAGCGGCACCATCCTCATTGACGGCAAGGACGTGACCCGCCTGCCCGAGTACAAGCGCGCCGCCCTGCTGGGCCGCGTGTTCCAGGATCCCATGATGGGCACCGCGCCCACCATGCAGATCCAGGAGAATCTGGCCCTGGCTGCCCGCCGGGGCAAGCCACGGGGCCTCAGATGGGGCATCACTCCCCAGGAGCAGGAGATGTACTACCAGAAGCTCAAGGATCTGGACCTGGGCCTGGAGGATCGGATGAAAGCCAAGGTAGGCCTTCTTTCCGGTGGCCAGCGCCAGGCGCTTACGCTGCTGATGGCAGCTCTGCAAAAGCCCAAGCTGCTCCTTTTGGACGAGCATACCGCCGCTCTGGATCCCCGCACAGCGGCCAAGGTGCTGGAGCTCAGCGACCGAATCGTGGCGGAAAATCATCTGACCACTCTGATGATCACTCACAATATGAAGGATGCCATCGCCCACGGCAACCGCCTCATTATGATGGACGCGGGCCATGTGGTGCTGGATATCTCCGGCGAGGACAAGAAAAAGCTCACCGTCAATGATCTGCTGACCCTCTTCAGCAAGGCCAGCGGCACGGAAGCCAACGATGATAAGCTGCTTTTGTCCTGACGGTCCCCCTGCTATTCTGATTTTCCTTTCTCATTTCTATATCTCACTTCTATAAAAGCCGGACAGGTAGAACCTGTCCGGCTTTAGTTTATGTTTCCCCCCGCAGGAAGTCCTCCAGCTCACTCTCTCCCAGTACCCGGATGCCGTTCTCCTGCAGCAGCTCCGCCGCCACGCCGTATCCCTCCGTCAGGGTATGGGTAAAGGACCCGTCATAGATCTCCCCCGCCCCGCAGGCCGGGCTGCGCTCTTTGAGTATGGCGGTGGTACAGCCATAGAGCCGGGCCAGGCGCAGTACCTCCTGTGCCCCCCGTCGGTAGGCTTCCGTCACGTCGGTGCCGGTCCCGGTAAAAACGCCCTTCCCCTGCCGCTCCGCCGGCGGCCGGGGCGTGGGCAGTCCCCCCAGTATCTCCGGGCAAACGGGAATAGCCGTGTACTTTTGCAGCAGATCCGCGGCAAGGGGATGGCCTTTACTCTTCCCATCATAGCGGCAGGAAACCCCCAGCAGGCACGCGCTCACAAGGATGTTCATACCGCCAGTTCCTTTCCGTTCAGCGCCGCATAAACCAGACAGTCCCCCTCATAGCACAGCTTCAGCGAGAAGAATGGGGCCCCCTCCTCCAGCAGCCGCAGGAAGATCCTGTCTCCCTCCCACTGGGGCAGCTCCTTCATTTTTTCCAGACTGACCCACTCCAGAACGCCCTCGTCGCATTCCTTTATGGTGCCGGTCCACTCCGTCGCGGTGTAGAGGTGCATATACTCCCCCTCCCACCGGTCTGAAACAAAGGTCACGATGCCCCGGTACTGATACCCCGTCAGCGTCAGACCCGTCTCCTCCCAGGCCTCCCGCACCAGGCACTCCTCCGGGCTTTCGTTTTCCTCAAATTTGCCGCCTATACCGATCCACTTGTCGTGGTTCAGATCATTCTCCTTTTTGACCCGGTGCAGCAGCAACACCGAATCCCCTTGCAGCAGATAGCACAGGGTGGTATTCTTCATAGTCCGCTCCTCCTCGCTCTATTGTAAACCCAGCCCAGTATACCACACTCTTTTGCATTCTTCCAGAGAATGTGCTATACTTTTCAGCAAAGGAGTGATGCACAATGGAACCTATCCGCCCGGGAGTCTACCGCCACTTCAAGGGAAACCTCTACCGCGTGCTCTTCACCGCGCAGCACAGCGAAACGCTGGAGGAAATGGTGGTCTACCAGGCCCTCTACGGCCCCCACGGCTATTGGGTACGGCCTGCCGCCATGTGGCAGGAGACTGTAAAGCGGGAGGGCTATACAGGACCGCGTTTTAAATGGGTGGAGCCATGACGGAATACACCGTGATCCGCTCCCGGCGGCGCACTCTGGCGCTGCAGGTGACGCGGGAGGCCCAGGTAGTGGTGCGCGCCCCCATGCACGCCTCCCGGGAGGAGATCCACCGCTTTGTTTCGGCCCATGAGGATTGGCTCGCCGCCCACATCACCCGTCAGGCGCAGCATCTGGCGCAGCATCCACCCCTCTCCCCGCAGGAGCAGGAGCATCTGCGCCAAAAGGCCCGGCAGCTTCTCCCACCTCTGGTGCATCAGTGGGCCCAGCACATGGGCGTGGAGCCCACGGGCCTGGACCTGAGCATTCAGCCCTTCGGTCCCAGCGAGACCATCATCTGCGATACCTCGGAATTTTCCTGGAATGCGCCGTATGT
>URSX01000096.1 GCA_900550615.1 uncultured Eubacteriales bacterium | reverse complement strand
TATGACCGCCCCCGCCGCACCATCTCCTTGCCATGCTCCCGTAGGGTACGATGACCCTCTTGCGATGCTCAAAATTTCTGCGCGGCTTTACGGCGGACGCCCCCAATTTTGACCGCAGCCACTGGCTCCTCTCGCTTCTTCTGCCACCGGCAGCGCTCGATTCGCTCCCAACATCGGCCCGCCCGGACTTGCACCGCCCCTTTGCCAAAAACTGTCACTGGTGTGGCAATCCGTAATACCCCATCCACCACGCCTTCTGTCTGCGGCTAAGCCACTGGGGCCGACATATGTACTTAACGGAAATACAAGTAAAATTCTGCTATACGCATTGTTAAAACAGATACGGCTATAATGTTTTTGTTGATTTTTACCGTTATAGCGTGTAATATATAACGTGTATTCGACAAATATCGCCATTTCGCTGAATGAGTGGGCTCTGCGAAAGGGGAAGGCGGTCGTGCGGCATATAGACTGCCTTTGCGGATATTTGCCAAAAAGAGAAAGGAGAAGAAAATGAAAAGGATCAAGAAAACATTGTGCCTGCTGCTGCTTGTGTTCTCCGTGATGTTGGCGCTGCCCGTCACCGCCAACGCCTCCACAAACGGACACACGCAGCAGGAAGCCATGGCGTGGGTGAGGGCGCAGGTGGGTAAAAGCCTGGATTACGATAACTTTCCACCTCCACCCGACAGCAAATATCAGTGTGTGGATCTGATCAAGTTTTACTATGCCTTTTTGGGCTGCGGCAATTATGGAGTAGGCAACGCCTACCAATACGCCACCAACGCCCTGCCCAGCGGTTGGTCTCGCTATAAGGGGGTGCAGCCCCAGCCGGGCGACATTCTGGTATATAGTGGCACTACTCGATACCCTTATGGCCATGTGGCTATCTATGAATCGGATTATGTGACCTATCATCAGAATCTGGGCGGCCATCCGTATGTCGAGCGCTATACCGGCTACTATAATGGCCTCGCCAACCCCTGCTGGGGCGTGATCCGTCCTGATTTTACCGCTGCTCCGGTCCAGGCCACTTGGGAGGGTCCGTCCGTCAGCGGCATTACCAAAACAAATGCCATTGTCTCCGGCAGGGTCGACTTCAGCCAGACCCTGCAGACCACTGCCGCCGGCCTGCGTCTGTATGATAATGACGGCAGCCTTCTGGCCTCCTATAAGCCCGATGCCACGAATTACAGATCGACGTATGTGACCTTCAATTTCAATATCAATACCGAGCTGAACTATACGCTTGTATCCGGGAAGACCTACAAGGTTCAGTTTTATACGGTGAGCGGCAGCAAGGAGTATAAGTCGCCGATCACAGCGTTTACCACTGCGCATACCCATAGCTTTACCAGTACCGTGTACGAGCCTACCTGCACGGAACAAGGCTATACGAAGTATGACTGTGCCTGCGGATATTCGTATACCGCCGGTTATGTAGATGCTCTGGGTCATAACGTGGTCACGGACGCGCGGGTAGAACCCACCTGTACGAACGACGGCCTCACCGAAGGCAGCCACTGCGATCGCTGCCACACCGTGTTCGTTGAACAGGAGACCATTTACGCCCTGGGCCATGATTATGAATACGGCTATTGCACCCGCTGCGGCAGAGAGGACCCCTATTATAAGCCCGCAACTCCCGGGGATCTCCGGGCTAATTATGTGACCTCCAGCGGCAAGCCCTATGTCCAGTGGAGCTATGTGAGCAGCGCTGTCAGGTACGATGTGTACCGCAGCGGCAGCAAGAGCGGTACTTATAAGTGTATTGGCTCTGCCACGAGCACGACCTACACGGATACCTCGGCCAAACCCGGGTATTATTACTACTATAAGGTCAAGTCCGTCAATGCTGGCGGCGTGGAAAGCGATGCCAGCGTGGCCGTCAGAGCCCTCTGCCATTGCGCCCAGCCTGTGCTGAACAGTGCTCAGTACCTGTCTTCCTCCGGCAAGCCCTACCTGTCCTGGGGGACCGTCGGCGGAGCCGGCAAGTACTATGTGTACCGCAGCGGAACCAAATACGGCACCTATAAGTACATCGGTACGGCGTCCAAGAACAGCTATTCGGATGTCTCGGCCAGTCCCGGCTATACCTATTTCTACAAGGTCGAGGCCGTGAGCAAGGTGAGAACCTCCGCCAATTCCGTCACCAGCACCGTGCTCGCCACCACCTGCCACTGCGCAAAACCCGTGGTGAGAACGGATTATCTGGCCTCCAGCGGCAAGCCCTATCTCAAGTGGTCCGTCGTGGCCGGCGCATCCAAGTATGAGGTGTACCGGGCTACTTCCCGGAACGGCGCCTACAAGTACATCGGCAGCACCACGAAGACCAATTACACCGACACCACAGCCAGCGCCGGTTATGCGTATTACTACAAGGTCAAAGCCGTCAGCAAGGTGAAGACGGCGGCCAATTCCGCCTACAGCACTGTGGTCAAGGCCACCTGCCACTGCGCGAAGCCTGTGGTGAAGATCACTACCAGCAGCGGCAAGCCCAAGCTGACCTGGAACGCCGTGGCCGGGGCCGGCAAGTACGAGGTATACCGGGCCACCAGTAAAAACGGCACCTATACCAAGATGTTCACCACCACCAACCGGAGCTACACCAACACCAACGCCAGAGCCGGAACGACCTATTACTACAAGGTCAAGGCCATCAGTCGGGTGCGCTCCGCCGCCAACTCATCGTACAGCGTGGTAAAGAGCATCCGTGCCAGGTGAATTTGAAGCATCCGGTGCAGAACGGAAAGCACAAAAAAAGGGAGGTCTGGGGCTGAAGCCCCGGGCCCCCTTTTTATTATCCGGCGATGTTATCCGGCCGATTCAGGAAAAGGGGATTCTTTTGCCCGCAAAACTGTGGTATGATGGGAAAAATAAATTTTGCAGAGCCTGCAGCAGAGCAAGGAGGAAAGCCATGATCTACACATCCGAATACGAGTCCCCACTGGGAACCATCACGCTTGCTTGCGATGAACAGGCCCTGGTGGGCCTGTGGTTCAACGGGCAGAAGTATTTCGGCAGCACTCTGCCTCGGGATGCGGCACCGGGGGAGCACCCCCTCTTTGGGGAGGCGAGACGCTGGCTGGACATATATTTTTCCGGCCGTCAGCCGGATTTCCTGCCGCCCCTGCGCTATGACTCCACGCCCTTTCGCCGGGTGATCTGCGACATCATGCTGGCTATTCCCTATGGCAGCACCATGACCTATGGGACCATCGCTGCAGAGGCCGCAAAGCGGCAGGGCGTGGACAGAATGTCCGCCCAGGCGGTGGGCGGAGCGGTGGGGCACAACCCCATTTCCCTCATGATCCCCTGTCACCGGGTGGTGGGGGCCAACGGGAGCCTCACCGGCTATGGCGGCGGCATCCGACGCAAGGCTCGGCTGCTGGAGCTGGAAGGGATAGATATGAACGCATTTTTCGTACCGAAGAAGGGCACGGCGCTTTGATCGGGCTGCGCCCATAGGGCAAATGCGGCGGAAAACTAAGAGCAGAAAGGTGATGGAGATGAAAAACACAAGACAAGGCGGGTCGGGCATCTGGCCTGCGTGGCGCATGTGGCTCTGGGCGGTGTGCGAGGTGTTCGTGCTGTACGCCCTGCTGCGGGCTGTGCGCCTGGGGCCGACATCCAACGCCGTGCTGTGCCTGGCGGTGGGTGCGGGTATTGCCGCCCCCTATGTGTTGGAGCGGCTGGGCTGGCGGATGTCCGGCATGGTGTATGTGTTTGTTTTGTTTTACCTGCTGGCCACGCTGGCGGGGCGTATCTTTTCACTGTACTATCTGACAGCCCACTGGGACAAGCTGCTGCACCTGTGCGGCGGCGTGGCCTTTGCGCTGGTGGGTGGATATCTCCCGGTGCTGCTGAACCGGAAATATCGGGCGGATCGCCCGCTGCGCATTCTGACGGCGGTGCTGTTTTCCATCTCGGTGGCGGCGCTGTGGGAGTTTTTTGAGTTCGGATCGGACCACTGGTTCGGTACGGATATGCAGCGCGACACCGTCGTAAACGCCATCCATTCCTATGATCTGGGCGACGTGCCCGGAGTGATCGGCAGCATTGACCCCGTGGATAGCGTCACCGTCAACGGCCGGCCGCTGGAGGGCTATCTGGACATCGGGCTCATAGACACCATGGGCGACATGATGATCGAGACGGTGGGCGCGGCCATTTATGCGGTGCTGTTTGCGCTGGATAAGGGGCGGCATCCGTCTCTGACCCGTATGGCGCGGCGGGGGAGCGACCCCGGCTCTGCGGCCGGTGACCGGGAAGAGTGAAAGCAGAGCATTTTGATTTATAATGAGGAAGACACCCTGCTATGGCAGGGTGTCTGAGACTGTCGATAAAGCGGTATATTTTCGATAACGGTAAGGAAGGGTGTGTGAGGGAAACCCAAGAAGGGCGTCCCTCGCCATTAAAATCACAAGTTTTTGAAACTTTTTCAAAGTTTCAAAAACTTAGGCAGCGTGTCGAAAAGACTTTTTCGACACGCTGAGACACCCTGCTGTGGCAGGGTGTCTTTCGCCTATTACCGATTTATGCGCGCTGGATCACGGGGCTCTCCAACAGGACGTCCAGCAGACGGCTCATGCCCGCCAGGGAAGCGTCATACCACTTGCGGATGCCGTTGATATCCCGGAGATCCAGCACGTCGGGGATGGCGGCAAAGACATAGCCGGTCTGCAGGGCCAGCAGCAGCTCCCCGTTGCGGATCACCAGGCCGCACAGCCTGCCGCCGAGGGTCTTCTCAAACCCGGCCATGAAGCACCGCAGCTCCGGCGTGACCTGCTCGTCTGCTGGCTGACCGTCTCCCGTGCGGGCGGAAAAGCGCTCCCGGAACACGGCGGGCTCCGCCTGGTCGCCCTCCGCCAGCTTATGCAGCCAGTCGCTGACGGCCAGGTCTGCGGCGGGATCGCACAGCGCCCCGCAGCGCACAACAATGCCCCGGAAGATGGTTTCTGAGCGGGTCATCCAGTCGTCACTGTTGGGGGCGGTTTTTTCCTCAAAGGTGTGGCTCAGCGTCACATTGGCGGCGGAAAAATGCAGGCTCTTGTGATGCCCCTCGTGGAAATCTGTCACGGTGCAGTTGTTCCACGACTGTATGATCAGGCCGGAATCCGAGAGGACGGCCCGGTCGATAGGCAGCTCCGGCGTTTGAGGCTCCGAGCCGAAGGTCTGCTCCAGCTTTGCCCGGAAAAAGCCGCCCATCTGCTGCAGCAGCAGCGCCTTTTTCTTCTTCTGCGCCGGGAACCCCACCAGCAGCATCAGGGCCACTCCGGAGAGGGCCAGAATGGCCAGCAGCTCCCGACTATGTACCACAAAGGCGGATATGCACCCGGCGGCGACCAGAAGCGCGCCTATCAGTATGGAGACAGACTCCATTGCCTGATACCGCCCAAGTATTTTGGACAGCTCTGCGTCCGTCAGCTTCTCCACAGTGCCTGTGGGTGCAGGTTCCATTTTTGCCATTTTTTCAATACCTCCCTGGGCCGCCTGCCGCTGGGCGCGCCGCGGCCTGCGTTATGTCCGGGCGCTGTCCGGAATCTGGGACTCCTCCGGCTGATATACATAGGCGCCGGACGCGCCGTCCCAGTACCACACCATCAGCGTGTCGCTGCCGAAGAGCATGGCCACATCGCTGCAGCCGTCCCCGTTCCGGTCGGCAAAATCGATGGTGCGGAATGCCTCCCCGGGATCGCCCGGAAGGGAAACGGGATATTCCACGCTGGCGAAAAGGGTCTGCGGGGACGTGTCGTAGTAGATGCTGGCACTATCTGCGTGGACACACACCAGTACGGAGATGTCCTCCCCGTCCCGGGTGATGGTGCCGCTGGCCTGGACGAGGCCCGTGGTGCGCCAGTCCTGTCCGGCGGCGTCCTGGGAATGCTGGGCGCAGCCGGCTGCACCCAGGCAGGCCAGCAGCGCAAAAAGCAGGGTGCAAACCCGTTTTCCGATCCTCATACTGTACCTTGCCTCACTGGTTGTTCGCCTGGCGCAGGTAGGTGTCGTTTTCACCGCCCCACCAGAAGGTGTCCCGCTCATAGGTGGTGTGCATGTCATAGGTCACGTCGTCAAACTGGTCGGAATGGGCGGCGTACTGCTCCGCGTCGCCAGTGTCCTGCTCCAGATAGCCGTGATCCACTTCCGCCAGATCCTCTCCGGTGGCGGAACGCTCAGACAGGGTCCAGCGGCCGTCCGACTCAATGACGATGCGGCAAACTACGTCGAGCACTACAATGCAGTGGTCGGTG
>URSX01000095.1 GCA_900550615.1 uncultured Eubacteriales bacterium | reverse complement strand
GTCACCTTCACCGGCTTTACCTTGGGTGGCAGCGCCGCCGGGAACTATGCGCTGACGGCCCAGCCCGAGAGCGTGACGGCGGACATCACCGCCAAGGCCGTGACTATCGACGGCACCGCCGTGGAGGCCGCCAAGGTCTACGACGGCACGACTGCCGCGAAGATCACCAATTCCGGTACCCTGTCCGATAACTATGACGGCGAGAAACTGACCATCGTGACCGGCACCGCTGCCTACGCGGACAAGAACGTGGGCACGGCCAAGACCGTCACCTTCACCGGCTTTACCTTGGGTGGCAGCGCCGCCGGGAACTATGCGCTGACGGCCCAGCCCGAGAGCGTGACGGCGGACATCACCGCCAAGGCCGTGACCATCGACAATCTCCGGATCAAGGATAAGCTGTATGACGGCCTGACCACCGCTGAGATCGATGGCACGCCTACGCTGGTGGGCCTGGTGGAGGGCGACCGGCTGCAGCTCGTGTGCGGCACACCCACCTTCGACAGTGCCGCCATCGGCAAAAATATTCCCGTGACCTTCACCGCCTTTGCGCTGCAGGGCGACAGCGTGACCGTGGGGAACTATGCCCTGACGCTGCCCGCAGGCATCACCGGCAATATTGGAGAGTACATTGCCGACGGCAGCGAATACAGCGTAAATTCCAACGACTGGCTGAATGCAGAGTTCGTTGTGACGGCGAATAAGGGGTATCTGCTGAGCCAGACCGGCGCTGTGGATGGTGCCTGGGTGGAGCGGCTGACGGCCGCCGAGGAGACGGCAGCGGGTACGCTGACCTTCTTCGCGAAGGATCTGGCCACGGGTGCCATCTCCGCCGCTGTAACGGAGCAGTACAAGATCGACATGACCGCACCCACGGGCCAGGTCAGTCTCAACGGGCGCAGCGCCTTCCAGACCGTGCTCAACCAGATCAGCTTCGGCCTGTTCTTCCGGGATGAGGTGACGGCGGAGCTGACGGCGGCGGACGACGCCTCCGGCATCCGGTCCGTCCAGTATTACCGGGCGGACAGCATCCTCAGCGCTGAGGAGGTCCTGGCTATCACCGATTGGACCGAGGGCAGAAGCCTGGGTCTGGCGGCAGAGGACGCGGAGCGCTTCGTGATCTACGTCCGGGTGGAGGATAACGCCGGCAACGTGACCTATCTGGGCTCCGACGGCGCCGTGTTTGACACCGCCGCTCCCCGGATTACCGGCGTGGAGAACGGCGGGAGCTACTATGTCACCCAGAAGGTCACAGTGGTGGATGAAAATCTCGCCGCCGTGACGGTGAACGGCAGCAATGTTGAGAGCGTGTTCACCCTGGCGGGTGATGTGGCGGCCACCTATGTGATCTGCGCCGCCGATAAGGCCGGCAATGTGACGGAGTTCACGGTGACCATGCAGCCCATCTCGTCCATCACGGACGCCGTGGCCGACCTGACGAAGGAGAATGTGAAGTCCAGCGACCAGGCCGCTCTGGCGGAGACCGAGGGTCTGCTGACGGGCATTGACACGGAGAGTGCTGCCCAAGCCGAGAGTGACAAGCTGCAGGCGGCTGCGGAGAATTGCCGCCAGCTGCAGGCGCGTATAGCGGAGGTGGCGGAGGAGATCGCCCGCCTGACCGATGCCGTGAATGCATACGACAGCGGCAGTGTCACCAGCGGCGACAAAGCGGCCATCGAACAGCTGGCAGCGGATCTGGACGGCCTGCTGAACGGCGACAACCTGACCGATTCTGGGCGGAGCGCGCTGGAGGAGCTGAAGGCCAAGGCGCTGACTCTGCTGGAGCGGATCGCGGCGGCGGCGGCTCCCGTGGAAAGCCCTGAGGTCGCCCAGGTGAAGGATATCACCACGGACAACGTGACCTCCCAGAACAAGGGAGAGCTGGAGCAGGCCGAGCGCACACTGCAGGAGGCGCTGGAGAGCTTTGACGGCAATTACACCCCGGCGGAGCGCGCCGATCTGGAGAAGCGCCTGGCCGATGTGAAGGAAGCTCTGGGCACCATCAAAAACGTCGAGGACGCCGCCCGGGAGATCGGGCAGCTGCCCGCCGTGGAGGATGTGAAGCTGAGCAGCAAGGATCAGGTGGCCAAGGCCCAGGAGACCCTGGAGCGCCTGACGGCCCATGAAAAGGACATGCTGGGCTCCGACGCGGTGAGCAAGGTGAACGCTCTGGCGGAGCGCATCGCGGAGCTGGAGAAGAACTCCTTCGATCCTCAGATCATTGAGGGCGCGGGCCAGGTGTGGCACGCGGACAAGGCTGCAGATGCCCTTTTCCGCAGCAGCGCCGAATTTGAGGAGTTCCTCAGGGTGCTGGTGGACGGGACGGAGCTTCAGCCGGCCCACTACACTGTCTATGCGGGCAGCACTGTGGTGGAGCTGAAGAGTGCGTATCTGGAAACCCTGGCTGCCGGGGAGCATACCCTGAGCATCGTATCCCAGAACGGCACAGCCACAACTACCTTTACGGTGGAGCGGAATGCGGTGCCTGATCCTACTCCCACACCTACTCCTACACCCGAACCTACACCCATACCTACGCCTGACCCCACTCCCACCGGCGATAGCACCAACTTCGCCCTGTGGATCGCCCTGCTGTTTGTCAGCGGCGGCGTTGTGACCGGCACCATTCTGGTTGGCAAGCGCAGGAGCGAGGAAGAGTAAGAGATCATGTGCCGCGGACGGCAAGCTCCAAAGGGCTTGCCGTCCGCTCATCGATGATTTATCAGTCTATAAAAAGAAGTAAGAAAAAATTGCATCAAAATGGCCTTGGTTTTACGCGCAACTTTGTAAATTTTCACAGAACATTTTTACTTGAGATTTTTCACAATATCTTTTTATAATAAGGAGAAGCCGAAACAGCGCCCATTATTTTTCTCCCGGCGCTGTGACGGACGAAAAAAGAGAAATTTCCAGCAATAGAGCGGCAGTCCGCGTGACAGCGGAGGGTGTATTATGGAAAGAACAAAATTTAAATTGGGCGGCTCTATTGACATGCTCACAGGGCCGCTGCTGAAAAAGCTGCTGCTGTTCAGCCTGCCGCTGATGGCATCCAGTGTGCTGCAGCTGCTTTTTAACGCTGCGGATGTGGTGGTGCTGGGCCGCTACGCAAGCTATGCCAGCCTTGCCGCCGTGGGCGGCACCACGGCCATCGTCAACCTGGTGGTGAATCTGCTCATCGGCATAGCCGTAGGCGTGAACATAGTGATTGCCCGCTATATCGGCGAGGGAGACAAGGAGCGGGAAATCTCCGCCGCCATCCACACGGCGGTGGCGGTGGCTATTGTGGGCGGTGTTGTACTGGGCGGCATTGGCTGCGCCGGGGCAGACTGGATCCTGCGCGCAGTATCCACGCCGGAGGATACCATTGACCTGGCCCGGATCTACCTGTATATCTACTTTGCGGGGACGCCGGCCATCATGCTATATAACTACGGCGCCGCCGCTCTGCGCGCCCAGGGGGATACCCAGCGGCCGCTGATCTTCCTCACTGTCAGCGGGGTGATGAATGTGGCGCTGAATCTGCTGTTCGTCATCGTGTTTCAGATGGACGTAGCGGGCGTGGCCCTGGCCACGGTCATCAGCGAGGTGCTCAGCGCCGCGCTGGTGCTGCTGTGTCTGATGCGTGCCCAGGACTGTCTTCATTTTTCCTGGCGTGAGCTGCGGGTCGACCGCCGCAGCCTTGCCCTGATGGCGAAGGTGGGCATACCCGCCGGCATCCAGAGCTGCCTGTTCAGCCTGGCCAATGTGGTCATCCAGGGTGCCATCAATGCCTACGGCAGCATCGTGGTGGCCGGCTGCAGCGCCGCCGGCAGTATCGACGGCTTTATCTACGTGGCCATGAATACTTTCCATCAGTCGGCCCAGACCTTCCTGAGCCAGAATATAGGCGCGGGGAAATACGGGCGCGTGAAAGAGATCCTGAAGAAGTGCTTTCTGTGCACCGTGGTCACCGGAGCGCTCCTCAGCGCCGTTGCCTGTATCTGGAGCGAGCCGCTGCTGCGGATATACAATCAGGATCCGGATGTGCTGGCGGTGGGTGTTGTGCGCCTGCGGATGGTGGTCGCCCCCTATGTGATCTTCGGTATGGCGGATGTGCTCACCGGCGCCATCCGCGGCTGCGGCAGCCCGGTGCTCCCGGTGATTGTCAACCTGCTGTGTACCTGCGCGTTCCGCCTGGCCTGGATCGCCGCCATCAACACGGACACCATGCCCGTGACCTGGGTGTATATGTCCTATCCGGCCTCGTGGATGGTGCTGTTTACGGTGCTGCTGATTTGCTGGTGCAGATTGTATCGCAAACGGATTCGCCCTAATATCGTCCCCTGTGAAATTCCTGCGTAAATAAAACGGCATGTCCCGGAATGAAAACGGGACATGCCGTCTTTTGCGTTTAGCACAGTGCCGCAGGCCGGACACCGTGACCCGGTGAGAGGTTGCTTCTCGCCAAATTAGAGGAAGTACAGGGGGATTCGGGAGTGAATTTTTGGCATTTTTCTCGCCGGAAACCATTGCAATTTTACCGCTGCTGTGTTATCTTACAGTAAGCGGTTAGTTAGATAGAACTTACCGAGAATTATTCAAATAGGAGGTATATTCAGATGAAAAAAATTGCTATGTTTGCCGCTGGTGTGCTCTTCGGCACCGCCGGTCTCAAGATCCTGGGCAGCAAGGATGCCAAGACGGTATATTCCCACACCACGGCCGCCGCGCTGCGGGCCAAGGACTGCGTGATGAAGTCTGTCACCACTGTCCGCGAGAATGCGGAGGATGTCTACGCTGAGGCTAAGGCCATCAACCAGCGCCGGGATCAGGAGGCAGCCGATGCCGTGGTAGAGGATGCTTCCGCCGAGGAGGCCAAGGCTGAGTAACCATGAGGTGTACCATTCTCCACGAATCCCCCGGGCGGCTGCGGGTACATATGCACTGCGCCCATATGACGCTGCACCAGGCGGATGTACTGGAATACTATCTGCGCGCTGTGCCCGGTGTCAAGGAGGTCAAGGTCTATGACCGGACCCAGGATGCCGTGGTGCACTATACCGGGCCCCGCCGCCCGGTGATCGCTGCTCTGGCGGCGTTTTCCTTCTCCGGGGCCGAGTCCATGGATCTGGTGCCGGAGCATACCTCCCGGGCGCTGAACCGGGAGTTTGAGGATAAGCTGGGCATGATCGTCATGCGCCGGTGCATCTCCAAGCTGTTTCTCCCTGTCCCCGTCACCACGGTTCTGGCCGTAGTGCGCTCGGTGAAGTATATCCGGGAGGGGCTGAAGGCCCTGTGGCAGAGGAAGCTGTCCGTGGCAGTGCTGGATGCCACCGCCGTCACCGTGTCCCTGATCCGGGGTGATTTCTCCACGGCCGGCTCTGTGATGTTCATGCTGCAGCTGGGCGAAATATTGGAGGAGTGGACCCACAAAAAGTCCGTGGCCGATCTGGCCGGGGTCATGAGCCTGCAGGTGGACAAGGTCTGGCTGCAGGTGGACGGCACCGAGGTGCTTACCCCGGTGTCCGATGTCCGGGAGGGTGACCGTGTGGTGGTACGGACCGGCGGCATGATCCCGCTGGACGGCAAGGTAGTCTCCGGCGAGGCCATGGTGAACCAGTCGTCCATGACCGGCGAATCCATGCCCGTTGCCAAGGGGCCCGGCAGCTATGCCTATGCCGGCACTGTAGCCGAAGAGGGCGAGTGCGTGATCTGCGTGGACAAGGTCTCCGGCGGTGGTCGGTATGACCGGGTGGTCCGCATGATCGAGGAGTCGGAGAAGCTGAAATCCACGGCCGAGGATAAGGCGTCTCACCTGGCAGACCGCCTGGTACCTTACACCCTGGGCGGCACGGCGCTGACGTATCTGCTTACCCGGAACATCACCAAGACCCTGGCGGTGCTGATGGTGGACTTCTCCTGCGCACTGAAGCTGGCCATGCCCATTGCGGTGCTGTCGGCCATGCGGGAGTGCAGCGGCCACCGGATCTCCGTCAAGGGCGGCCGCTTCCTGGAGGCGGTGGCCAGGGCGGACACCATTGTCTTTGACAAGACCGGCACTCTGACCTATGCCACCCCTACCGTGGCGCAGATTGTGCCCTTTGGCGGGCATCAGGAGACGGAAATGCTGCGCCTGGCCGCCTGTCTGGAGGAGCATTATCCCCATTCCATGGCCAACGCCGTGGTGGAGGAGGCCAAAAAACGGGGCCTGTCCCACGAGGAGTACCACTCCCGGGTGCAGTATGTGGTGGCCCACGGGATCTCCAGCATGGTGGAAGAGGAAAAGGTGCTCATCGGCAGCGCCCACTTCGTCTTCGAGGACGAG
>URSX01000094.1 GCA_900550615.1 uncultured Eubacteriales bacterium | reverse complement strand
TTCGCCGGAGGGCCGTCCTTGTGCGTTATGGATGGATCTCGGTGCCACAGATTTACTGTTCCGGATCCTGCTTCTGCTCCGTCTCCTGGGGCTGCACGGCGTCTGTAGGGGCCACCTGCTCCACGGGAGCGGCCGGGGCTACAGGAGCTGCAGGGGTTGCCGGAGCGGCCGGAACCGGCTCCTTCTTTCCGAAGGCGTCCTTGAGGTTGCTCATATCGGGGGAGAAGATGTCCGGGGCCGCTGCATCCCCGTTTTGGTTGCGGAGCTTGTTGTTGATGGAGATGATGTTCTTCACCGCCAGCACCGCCATCATCAGCAGCTCATAGGTCACCCGCACGCCGATGGGCCCCAGGATCATCAGCAGGATGCCCTTGCCGCCCATCCAGCCGTTCCAGTCGGTGCAGAACAGCATGAAAAAGCCGATGAGAATGGTCAGTGCCGTGGCGAAAATGTACAGGGCCTGCAGAATTTTCTCGATGATGAGGTACTTGAAGTTGCAGGTGTCGTGCAGGAATTTTCCGAATTTGCCCAGCTTATCCCGCTTCTTCTCCGGCACGATGAAGACAAAAGCCAGTACGGTGGCCGCAATGGCCAGCAGCAGGGCGATGATCATCAGGGTGGCCAAGGCACCGGAGGAGCCATACCCGTATAAAGCGTAGTTGTAAAGCATAGCGATGTTCTCCTTTCAATTCTCTTGCTATCGGCTGGGTCCCAGCTTCATCATTTTATAGGAGAAAAAGCCCTTCGTCAAGAGGCTTTCCCCGGTTCGGGATTCCCAAAGGAAGCAAACCCTCACAGAATATTAAAAACTCGTTAAAAATATTCAAAACAAAGTGGACACATTGCATTTTGAATATTTTTATGCTATATTAAATAAAAAAGCATGTGGAGGAATAGCTATGCAAAAGGCGATCAGCTATAAAAAGCTCTTCAAGCTGATGATCGACCGGGATCTGAAGGGGCATGATCTGCGCCAGATGGCGGGGATCAGCCAGTCTACCTACTGCAAGCTCCAGCATGACCTGCCGGTGTCTACCCAGATGCTGGTGCGGATCTGCAGCGCGCTGGACTGCCAGCTCTGGGACATTGCGGATCTGGTGGATCAGCAGGACAACATAGAACAAAAGGAAGGCGAGGAATCAAATTGTTGAGTAGATCCAAAGCGAAGCGTAAAGCAAATTTTGACAAAACCCGCACCCTGCTCACGGAAAAGATCCGGGAGTCTCTGGTTTCGGTGCTGCCCATCATAGCCATTGTGACGCTGCTGTGCCTGTTCCTGGTGCCTATGCAGCCCACACTGCTGCTGACCTTTCTCATCGGCGCGCTGATGATCGTGGTGGGTCTGGGCCTGTTCTCCCTGGGCGCCGAGCGGTCCATGACCATCATCGGCAGCAAGATCGGTACCGCCCTGACGAAGATCGGTAAGCTGCCCGTCATCATCCTGGTGGCCTTTGCCCTGGGCGTGGCAGTGACGGTGGCGGAGCCCGACCTGCAGGTTCTGGCGGACACCGTGCCCAATATCGACAAGACTGTGCTCCTGGCGGCGGTGGGCATCGGCGTGGGCTTTTTCATGGTGGTGTGCATGATGCGCATTCTCTACGGCATTAACCTGCGTTGGGTGCTGCTGGGGTGCTACATAGTGATTTTTGTGCTGGCGGCCTTCACGGATCGGGAATTTCTGTGCATCGCCTTTGACTCTGGCGGCGTCACCACCGGCCCCATGACGGTGCCGTTCATTCTGGCCCTGGGCGTCGGTATTTCCCATGTGCGAAGCGACCGCCGTGCGGAGGCGGACAGCTTTGGCCTGGTGGCTCTGTGCTCCATCGGGCCCATCCTCTCGGTGCTTCTGCTGGGCTTTTTCGGCAGCGGCAGCGGCGAGGCTGCGGGTATCACCCCCGTACACTTCGACAGCACCACCGGCATCGGCACAGCCTTTCTGCGGGAGCTGCCGGTGTATATGAAGGAGATGGCCGTGGCCATGCTCCCCATCGTGGCCATTTTCCTGCTGTTCCAGCTGTTCGTGTTCTGCATGAACCTGCGCAGCTTTGGTAAAATTTTCGTGGGTATCGTGTATACCTATGTGGGCCTGGTCCTGTTTTTGACGGGCGTGAACGTGGGCTTTTCCAACCTGGGCGCGGAGCTGGGTGCGGCGCTGATTGAGAGCTCCATGGAGTGGCTGCTGATCCCTCTGGCGGCGCTGCTGGGCTGGTTCATCATCTCGGCGGAGCCTGCGGTAACGGTGCTGGAAAAGCAGATCGAGGAGGTCAGCGCCGGCGCCATTCCCGGCAAGGCCATCAAGATCAGCCTGTCGGTGGCCATCGCCCTGGCTATGGCCCTGGCCATGCTCCGGGTGGTAACGGGGATCTCCATCCTGTGGTTCCTGGTGCCGGGCTATGCCATCGCCCTGGGCCTGTCGTTCTTTGTGCCGGATATCTACACGGCCATCGCATTCGACTCCGGCGGCGTGGCCTCCGGACCCATGACGGCCACCTTCATGCTGCAATTCATGATGGGGGTGAGCATCGCCCTGGGCGGCAATGTGCTCACCGATGCCTTCGGCATCGTGGCCATGGTGGCCATGATGCCCCTGCTGTCCATCCAGGTGGTGGGTTTTTACTATCAAATCAAGGCCAAGAAGGTTACCCAGGAGCTGGAGAGCTATGGCGACTGCGATATTATTGAACTGTGGGAGGAACCGGCATGAACTATGTAATTTCCATCGTTACGCCGGAGGCGCTGCCCCGGCTGGAGGCGCTGACGGAGGAGCTGGCTCTGCCGCTGAACGTCACGCTCCACGGATATGGCACGGCCATCCAGAGTATGCTGGACTTTTTGGGCATTGAGTCCAATGAAAAGCGCGTGATGCTCTCGGCGGCCACGGAGGAGAAGACCAAGGCCTTCATCGAGGGCCAGCGGGAGCGGCTGCACCTGGGCGTTCCCGGCCACGGCATCGTCATTGCCGTACCCATGAAAAGCATAGGAGGAGGAAAAACCATGGAATTTTTGAAGGGCACGGAGACCGGCTCCGGCAAGTACACCCCGGATCTGAATTTTGCCTATGAGCTGATCGTGGTCATCGCCAGCCAGGGCCAGAGTGACCTGGTCATGGAGGCGGCCCGCGCCGCCGGGGCCCGGGGCGGCACGGTGCTCCATGGAAAGGGCACCGGCGACGAGCAGGTGAAGAAGTTCTATAACATCACCATCGCTCAGGAGAAGGAAGTGGTGCTCATCGTGGCCCGGACGGAGCAGAAGGCGGAGATCATGCGCTCCATTCTGCAAAAGGCCGGTCCGGATTCCCCGGCCCAGGCCATTGCCTTCTCCCTGCCCACTACGGAGGTAGCCGGTTTCGGCTTCCATAAGGCCCAGTGACCGCACAGACACAGCGGTCACTGCAAGACGGTTCTTGCGTTTTGCACAAGAATTTATGAGAAAACTGTGCAGAGTGGAGAATACGAAAAATCGCTTGCGGAATTTTCGCACAAGTGCTATAATATATCCGTTCATAGATATCGGGCGAGAATTGCCGGCAATTCTGCTTTTTGCATCGCAAAAAGCATGAGGTGTTCCGGAGAGAGTGCCCGGGTCTGAAAACTATATTAGAAAAGGAGATTGAAAGTATGAGTAAAAACACTACCAAACGCTCCCTGCTTGCCAGCGTGTTCGCGCTGGTGCTGTGCGTGGCCATGCTGGTTGGATCCACCTTCGCGTGGTTCACCGACACCGCCTCCACCGGGGTCAACAAGATCGTGTCCGGCAATCTGAAAGTGGATATTATCGGTGCGAACAGCGATTCTCATATTGAGAAGCTGAACTTCACCAAAGCTGCTATGACGGATGCAGAAGCTGGCGCAGAGATTCTCTGGGAGCCGGGCTGTCGTTATCTGACCGAGGGCTTTAGAATTGCCAACAAGGGCAATTTGGCTTTGAAGTGGAAAGCACAGGTCAACACGGGCACTACCGTTGCTAATGAGGGTAATTTCGATCTGTTGGATGTTATTGACTTCTATCTGGTAACAAAGGCAGCCGATGGAACAGAAACAGAAACTGCGCTTGACGAGTTCACCGGCAATCTGAAAAAGGCCGAAACCAGCGATGTATATTACATCAAGGGCGTGATGCAGACCACTGCCGGCAACGACTATCAGGGCCTGACGCTGGACGGCATCTCCATCACCGTTGTTGCGGCGCAGGACACGGTGGAGAACGACAGCTTTAATAATCAGTACGACAAAGATGCTGAATATCCTGTTTTAGTTACATCGGGTGACCAACTGCAGGCCGCTGTGAACAATGCAACAGCTCCTGTCAATATCGTGCTGGCGAACAGCATTACGACCAACAACTTCGTCATCCCTGCGGATAAGGATGTAACCCTGGATTTGAATGGTCGCACTGTAACGAATGCTGGATCGCACACCATTCTGAATAAAGGCCATCTTACTCTGACAGATTCAAGCACAGATAAAAGCGGTCAAATCATCTCCCTCAAGGGCAACACTGCAGCACTTCGCAACGGAGATAATGCAGTCTGTGTAGTCGAGGGCGGAACAATTTCTCGTGACGGGGCCAATGGAAATACATGGCATGTAGTTGAAAACTTTGGCAAGATGACCTTCAATGGTGGTAAGGTCGTCCTAAAGAACGGAAATGGCTTTGCTATCACCAATGGCTGGAATTATTTTGATCCTGGTGCTTCTACTACACATGCAGTGATGGAAATCAACGCTTTGGAACTTGATACCGATTCCAGCGGAATTAAGAATTGCAGATATGGCGATCTAACCGTAAATGATGTGACCGTGACCTCCACCGGATATTGGGCCCTTTCCAACGACTATCTTGGAACAGCCGTAATCAACGGTGGAACCTTAACTTCAAATTCTTTCAAAGCAGTTTCCAACGGTGCTGCAATGACGGTGAATGGCGGAACCTTTAACGGAACAAACGGGCTTTTCGTTCAGAGCTATGCCACATCCACAGTTCTCAACGGCGGAACCTTTGCAAACATGAACGTTGCCGCACTCTCTAACTATGTCGGTACGGGACACACCGCACAGCAAAGCGGCACATCCGTGATTATTAAGTAAAACCCTATTTCCACCCCCTCCGCCCACCGGCGGGGAGACAAATCAGGCGCGTCTGACCGTTTACCGGCGGATGCTCTGAACCCTGCTTTCTGCCCTCTGCCGCGTATCTCATACTCCGCGCGGTGGAATCTCCCCTACAAGGAGCGGCGTCCATCCGGACACCGCTCCTTGAGATTATTGAGTCCCTCCGTTTTTTCGGACAAAAGACACGCAGTCTGCTGCACGCAGGCCGCCAGAGACATAAAAAGGGAAAGCACCGCGCAGGTGCTTTCCCTTTGTCATAAGGAGATCTATCAAATCTGTTATTCCGAGAGGAGGATGCGGTCGTTGTCCAGAGTCTTGCCGACACCGGCCTTAAACTGGGCCAGCAGGTCATCCACGGTCATGCTCTTCCGCTTTTCGCCGGATACATCCAGCACGATGTGGCCGCTGTCCATCATCAGGGTACGGTTACCCAGCTCCAGAGCCTGGTGCATGTTGTGGGTGACCATGAGGGTGGTGATGTGGTTCTCCGCCACCGTCTGCCGGGTGATCTCCAGCACTTTTTCCGCCGTGGCAGGATCCAGGGCGGCGGTGTGCTCATCCAGCAGCAGGAGTTTTGGGGGCTTAAAGGTGGCCATCATCAGCGTCAGCGCCTGGCGCTGGCCGCCGGAGAGCAGACCCACTGGCTGCTTCATCCGATCCTCCAACCCCATGTTCAGCTCCGACAGCTTCTCCCGGAAGGCGGCCTTTTCCGCCCGGGTCACACGGCTCAGCCAACCGCCGGAGGCGGCGGCCAGGGAGAGGTTTTCCTCAATGGTCATGTGAGGGGCGCTGCCGCGCATGGGGTCCTGAAACAGGCGGCCGATCTGCCGGGAGCGCTGATACTCCGGCAGGAAGGTGATGTTCCTCCCGTCCAGATAGATGCTGCCGCTGTCGGTGAAAAAGCTGCCGCAGATGGCGTTAAACAGGGTGGACTTCCCCGCGCCGTTGGAGCCGATGATGGTGACGAAATCCCCGGGGGCCAGATGCAGACTCAGATCCCGCAGGGCTACCTTTTCGTTGATGGTGCCGGGGTTAAAGGTCTTGGAAATATGGTCGAGCTTCAGCATTTCAACGGGCCTCCTTTCGCGCGGCCATGCGGCGGCGCAGCATGGGCAGCTGTTTTTTGAAGTAGGGTGTGGCGATGGCCAGCACCACGATCACCGAGGACACCAGCTTCAGCATGAAAGCGGGCATATCCAGCCGCAGG
>URSX01000093.1 GCA_900550615.1 uncultured Eubacteriales bacterium | reverse complement strand
TAATGCACACTAGAACCTGAATCTAGCGAGTCTGCCAATTCCACCACTCGCGCATATCGTTCTTCTTTTCCTGCTCCGGAAGAGAAACTGGTGCGAGTGATGGGACTTGAACCCACACGTCCAATCGAACACAAGCACCTCAAGCTTGCCTGTCTGCCTATTCCAGCACACTCGCAAATGAGTCTCTCGACCGAAGACTTGCTTATTATAGCATATGGAGAAAAAAAGTCAAGGCTTTTTTCACCTAAAATCTGCTTTTTTTATGGCTGTGATTAAAAAAGGACCGCCGGGAATCCCTGCGGCGGTAAGGCCAGAAGCGGGAGACCCGGACAGGGCCTCCCGCACCAATCAAAGAATGTGTTACCGCTGGGCCATGGGGGTATAGGGCCGGCGCTTTTCGATGCACTTGCAGGCGGGGCGGATGATCTTGGCGTTTTCGCCCAGCTCCTCCATGCGGTGGGCGCTCCAGCCGGCCATGCGGGCGATAGCGAACAGAGGGGTATACAGCTCCTTGGGCAGGCCCAGCATGTCATACAGGAAGCCGCTGTAAAAGTCCACATTCACCGCAACGGGCTTGCCGGTGCGGGCGGTGAGCAGCTCCCGGGCCACCTTTTCCACGGTGAGGTACATATCCATCTCCCCGGTGAGGCCCTTTTCCTTGGAAATGCCCTGCACAAAGTCCCGCAGGACCTCGGCACGGGGGTCGGACAGGGAATACACGGCGTGGCCCATACCGTAGATGAGTCCCAGGCCGTCCAGGGCCTTTTTATCCAGCACGGATTGCAGATAGGCACGCACCTGCTCCTCGTTGGTGGGATCGCTCGTCCGGGCCTTCAGATCGGCCATCATCTCCACCACCTTGATGTTGGCACCGCCGTGGCGGGGGCCCTTCAGGGCGCACAGGGAGGCGGCCATGGCGGAATAGGTATCTGTGCCGGTGGAGGAGACCACATGGTTTGTGAAGGTGGAGTTGTTGCTGCCGTGGTCGGCGTGGAGGATCAGCGCGGCGTCCAGCGCCCGGGCCTCCAGCTCCGTAAACTTCTTATCCTCCCGCAGCAGGTACAGGATATTCTCCGCCATGGACAGGCCTTCCTGGGGCTTGTGCAGGAACAGGTCGCCGCCCCGGGTGCTGCGGTAGGCCAGGTAGCTGTAGATGGCCAGCTGGGGGGTGTTTACCGTCAGCTGCAGGCACTGGCGCAGGATGTTGGGCATGGTGATGTCGTTGGCCTTGTCGTCATAGCAGTACAGGGTCAGCAGGCTCCGGGCCAGGGTGTTCATCATGTCACCGGTGGGGGCCTTCATCACCACGTCACGGACGAAATTCTTGGGCAGGCGGCGATACTCATTGAGCATCCGGCAGAAATCATCCAGCTGCGTCCGGGTGGGAAGCTGCCCGAAAATGAGGAGATACACCGTCTCCTCAAAGCCAAAGCGCTTCTCGGACAGACTGCCCTTTACCAGATCACGCACATCATAGCCACGATAGTACAGCACGCCCTCGCAGGGGATGGTGTCGTTGTCATCGATGGTGTAGCCCTTGACCTCGGAAATACGGGTGAGACTGGCCAGCACACCGCGGCCGTTGGCATCGCGCAGGCCGCGCTTGACGCTGTAGCGCTGGTAAAGCTCCTTATCAATGTGGGCGTTGCTCGCCCAGAGATCCGTCAGGAGCATCAGCTCCGGGGTGATGCGGCTGTATTCGGCGGCAGAGGGGATGTTGTTAGACATAGTGATCCTTCCTTTCTTATCCTCAAGTGCAATATTAGCACATGAAACTTGCATTTGCAATGGGGAAAACAGACTTTTTACCCGTGAAAATGAAGGATTTTTTATATGAATTTGCAAAATTGGATTTCATCTATATGGGCGGTGCGCGGAATAAAAACAAAATACACAAAATTATCCTTGCGCAATGGAGGAATTTATGATAATATTTTAGTGAAAATAGCGTGTGCACAAGAATCGCCGGTGATTCTCACTTTTTGCTCAGCAAAAAGGGGGGGATTTTCGGTGCTGACTGTGCAGCCGCCAAATTTTTAAAAAGGGGAATTGATTTATGAGGAAGAAAACGACCAAACGGTCACTGCTGGCCAGCGTTCTGGCGCTGGCGCTGTGCGTGATCATGCTGGTGGGGACCACCTTCGCGTGGTTTACCGACACGGCAAGCACCGGTGCCAACAAGATCGTCTCCGGCAAGCTGGATGTGGCGCTGGAGATGAAGGAAGGCGGCAACTGGGTGAGCGCCGAGGGCAAGACCCTGGAGTTCGTGAAGGCCAAGGATGCGCCGACAAACGAGAAGATCCTGTGGGAGCCGGGCTGCCGCTATGAGCTGCCGGAGCTGCGCATTAGCAATAAGGGCAATCTGGCGCTGAAGTACAAGGTGGTCATCAGCGGCATTCAGGGCAATGCGAAGCTGAACGAGGTCATCGACTGGACGATGAACGGTGAGACACTGGATGCTGCGGCACTGGGTACTGAGATGCCACTGGGTGTGGGTGAAAGCAAGGAGTTCACCATCATGGGCCACATGCAGGAATCCGCCGGCAACGAGTACATGGCTCTTTCCATTGACGGCATTGCCATCACTGTGTACGCGACCCAGGATACTGTGGAAAGTGACAGCTTTAATAACAGGTATGATGAGGGGGCCGAGACTCCCATGCTGGTCAGCAGCGCTGCGGAGCTGCAGGAGAGCGTTGCCGCTGGTAAGAGTGTGCGCCTGACGAAGAGCATCGTGCTGGACAAGGAACTGGTTATTTCCAAGGATCTCACCATGTATGGCGACGGACAGAGCACGATCTCCGGCAAACCTGTGAAGGTGTCGGCTGATGCCAACGTGATCATCCAGGACATCGCCTTTGCTGCACCGAACAATGATAGGGATAATGCCTCCAATCTGTATGCTTCCGGCCTCAAGGGGAAACTGGTGCTGGACGGCTGCTCCTTCAGCGGCTCTCAGTGGGACTGCGTGCAGGTCACTCCTGTGGCTGGTGCGGAGATCATCATCAACAATTGTAGCTTTGAGGCAAAGGCGAATGCACAGAGATTCATCCACGTGCAAGCTCCCTATGCCTCCAACGCCGATGTGAAGGTCACTCTGACCAACAACTTCTTCGGCTCTGCTGATAATCTTGAGAATTCCATGATCGATCTGGACTATATCAATCTGGATGGGATTGATTTCGGCGGCAATAACATTTATACCAACATGGGGTTGGGCATCTATGTCTGCGGTCCCTCTGTGAATACGACTATCAGCAGCGCAGAAGCTTTCAAGAGGCTGGGCTTTATGAAGGCGGCCGAGGATGAGGCGCTGGGCAACATCGAGAATGATACCATAATCACCGGCGGCTCAAAGGCGACCATCAACAACAAAACCCAAATTACTGCCGGTGCGACCATTGCCGGCGCGGACAAGGATTCCAGTCATCTGGAGATCAACAACGGCAAGATCTCAAGTGAAAATGTGACCATCAGGGATCTGACCATCACGGGTTCCGGTTCCTCGGGAACCGGCGGAACGCTGAACATTAACGGCAGCAACACTTCTCTTGAGAACGTAGACTATACGGGGGATGGGAATATTGCCATCACGGTGTCTACGGGCGCGAAGAATGATGGTACGGTGTTCAAAAAGGTGAAGATCATCCGCGCTTTCCGGGGGATCCAGTTCTGGAGTCTGTCTGGCGACAGCGTTATTGACGACTGCGTGCTGGATGTGGCCGGCTATACCTTTAATATTGATGCGGCGGTGGCCGGGTCTACGCTGACCATTAAAAACTCTACTTTGAATGGTTGGACTTCCTACACAAGCGGCATTAAAAAAGTGAGCTTTGAAAACTGTAAGCTGGGTCGGAATACTTATCAGTATCTGCGCCCCTACTCTGAGACGGTGCTCACAGACTGCGAATTTACTTCCGTAGGCTATCGGCTGAATGCCGGCGGCAGCGATGCGTACACCATTACTCTGAACCACTGCACCATGAACGGCGCGGTCATCACGGCAGAAAACGTGCAGAGCTTGCTGCTGGATAAGGATGAGTGGAATAGCAATGCCAAGCTGATCGTGAACGGCGTTGCGGTCACACTGAAGTAAAAGCTAACTGCATATGCAAAAAAAGATGACCCCGGCGGGGTCATCTTTTTCGTGCAGATAGGTTTGTGCAGATATGTTTTTTACAGATAGGGCAGATGGGTTTTGGCAGGTAGACGGCGGCGCAGACGGGCGGCTGCGGCGGGGCTTGCGGCGGATGACAGGCCGTGTTATAATTGCCCCAGAACCTCCCCGATGGGGGCACTGATGCACAGGGCGGCGGAGGAATCCATATTGGTGGCATCCTTATTGATGACCACCAGCTTGCTGCCCCGATAGTAGCGCACCAGCCCGGCGGCGGGGTACACCACCAGTGAGGTGCCGCCGATGATGAGCACATCGCTGCACGGCCCGGTTTTATACGTAAAAGATGTTGTTTCCATTTTTATCACTCCTTCGAGAATAGTATACTACATTCTGCAGAAAAAGACAAACCCCATACCTTGCGGTATGGGGATTGCTTTTCGGGGGCTGATGATGACAAAATGTTTTCTGATGAAAGAAATTATTCGGCCTTGCCGGTGGCTTCCTTGTTCCAGGACTTGTCGAGAGCCTTGCTGAGACCCCAGTACAGGAAGAAAGCCACGACCATGCTGACGACCGCGGGGATGAGGAAGTTGCGGTTGACGCAGATCTGGCCGATGACGGTGGCGATGATCCAGGAGACGATACCGACCCAGTTGATGTTCTGGTTCTCCTTGGAGTTTTTCACGCACCACTGCTCCGCGATCATCATGGCCGGGATGGGCGGCAGGAGAACCGACAGAGCCTTGACGACAGGCAGAAGGTACTTCACAGCGCCGACAGCCGCGAAGATGGCGGCGAGGGCGGCCACGATGATGGCAAGCCAGGCGTGCTTGACCTTGCCTTCGAGCTTCGTGTCAACGAAGATGTTCTGCAGGGAGAGGGACGCGGAATAGATGTTGTTGTCCTGCGTCGTCCAGACGCAGAAGATGGCGCAGACGAACACCAGGATGCCGAGGCCGAGAGCCGCGGTAGCGGCGACGAAGCTGGCGTTGCCGGTGGCCTGCGCGGTCATGGCGCCGACGAGCTCGATCATGGCGAGGCCGACGTACACGGCGATGGGCGCAGCAAGAGAAACGTGCTTGCCGTTCTTCGCATAGCGGGTGACGTCCGGCGTGACGATGCAGCCGAAGATCCACGCGCCGACGATGGACGTGGAGCCGGCGGCGAAGGTCAGCTGGCCCTCACCGGGGACATAGTTGATAACCGCGCCGAAGCCGGTCTTCGTGCCGATGGCAATGAAGGACGCGATGGCCAGAATGACGGCGGCGGGAGCGCCGAGCCAGCTGACGACCTCCAGACCCTTCACGCCGCGGATGGCGGACTGGGCCCAGATGGCAACAACGATGATGGCGGTCAGCCACACGGGCAGGGGCCACCACTTGAAGTTGGTAAGGATCATATTCGCAAAGGTGTCCGCGTTCACGGCAATCCAGTTGACGGCAGACAGAGCGATCAGCACGGACATGATGGCCGAGCTGCGCTTGCCGAGGAAGTTGCGGGCGAGAACCAGCGTGGTCTTGCCGCTCTTCGCGCCGATTATACCGACCATGACGGCGACAAACGCAAGGATCGCGTTGCCGACGACGATCGACCACACCGTGCCGCTGAAGCTCATCTTGGAGCCGACCGTAGCGCCGGTGACGAAGTTGGAAAGAGAAATGCAGTAGCCGACAAGAATGACCAGAATGGTGCTGAAGGACTTGCGTTTGTCCGCGGGAACGCGACCGAATGCATATTCGATCTCAGAACCGCCCTGCTCTGCAGCTTTCTTTTCGGGCTCTTTGGACATGAAAAAAAACTCCTCTCGATCTTTTTACGAAATGTGCGCCTCCGAAAGACACATTTCGTCCACATTTTCGGATTATAGCACTTTCCATACCAAATACAACCCCTATTCGCTGTCAAAGACCATAAATCGTCATATTATCCATATATTATTATTAAATTAACAATCTTTTATTGACACTCCCTTTATAAGATGATATAGTTAATTTGAATAAGCTTTTATTTTACTATATATTTTTTAAATGCAATCACAGGATATAAGAGGGAAATGATATGAACAACCCCGGCCGCATCCACCGCGCGTGGTGGATGCTGATCGGCTGTTGTCTGCTGCAGGGCGGATCGCTCGGCATCGTTCACAACTGCCGCGGTATTTTCTATGCCCCCGTGATCGAAGATCTCGGCTTCGGTATGGGTGCTTTCACTTTTTACGTGCTCTTTTTCGGCGTCTGTTCGTGTATTGTTCTGCCGTTTGTCGGAACGCTATTCCGCCGCATCGATT
>URSX01000092.1 GCA_900550615.1 uncultured Eubacteriales bacterium | reverse complement strand
AACTTAGACAGCGGGGCGAAAAGACTTTTTCGACACGCTGAACCGGGCTTTCCGAAGAAAGCCCGGTCCGTATTTATAGTATTTACCGTTTACATTTTTGATTCTATCACCGCCAGCACGCCCTGCTCCACGGTGATCTCCGCCGACCCCCGCCACTGGTTGCTCACGCCGATGGGAAAGCTGTTTTCCACGGTGACATTGTCCAGCTCATACTTGGTGCCGTGGATGCTCACCCCGGTACACCGATCCGACAGGGCCAGCACCGAAAGGGAGTATCCCTCCCGCTCCGGCACCGACGCGTGCCCGCCGGTGAATATCAGCATCTCGTTCTCCTCGTCCACCAGGCGCACCCGCACTCCATGCCGGGCGGCATAGGCCGCCGCCTGAAGGTTCCCCAGCAGGTGATCCAGCCTGCCGCCCATAGCGCAGTAAAGGTATATCCTTTCACACCCGTTGGAAACGGCTTGTCGGATGGCCGCCATGGTGTCCGTATCGTCCTTCTCCACCGGCAGATCCAGTCTCGGCACGTCCTCCGGCAGCGGCCCGGTGTAGGAGTCAAAATCCCCCACCAGCAGATCCGGCCGCACCCCTTCCTGCCGCAGATACGCATAGCCCTTGTCGCAGGCCACGATGTACCCGCACTTTTCTATCTCCCGCAGGGGCGAAAAACATCCTCCTGCTACAATAGCCCAGGTTTTCTCCATTTCTATTTCCTCCTGTCAAAAACTGCCGATGGGGATGGAGCCGTCATCCGTCCCCTTCTCCACGGCGCAGATCTGCAGCCAATAGGCGCTGCCGTTTTCCATCTGTACCTGTACCCGCTCCCCGGCCTTGTGCCCCAGCACCGCCCGGCCCACCGGGGATTCCTTGCTGATCAGTCCCTTCAGGGCATCCTGCCGCAGGGTGGTCACCAGTGTGATCTTCCGCTTCTTCCCCGTGTTTTCCATGAGGATCTCCACGGTGTCGTACAGTCCTGCGGTGTCCGCCCCGGAGCGGTCCTCAATGACCCTGGCCGTTTTGATCATCCGCTGCAGATAGCGGATGCGGCTGTCGTTCCGGTTTTTCTCCTGCTTGGCGCATTTGTACTCAAAGTTCTCACTCAAATCTCCAAAGGCCCGGGCGGTCTGCACATCCTCAATGAGCTTCGGCCGCAGCTCCCGCACCCGATAGTCGATCTCCTCCTGCATTTTCTGCAGGTCGCTCCTTGTCAATTCGTCGTACACGTTGACTCCTCCTTTATCATATCCGCCAGATCCTCCAGTGCCTTCGGCAGGTGCTGCATATCCAGCCCCGAATAGTTCACCACCAGCGTGTGCTGCCTGGCCTCCTGCTTTTGGTGATAGTAGTCTGACAGCATGGCAAGCCTCAGCCCCCGTTCCGCAGCCCGTCGCTGCAGCTCATGATCCGGCAGCTGCGTCTGCAGCTGAGCCAGAAAGTGCAGCCCCGCGTCCTGCCCTGTGATCTTCACCCGGCCCGCCAGCGGCCCCTGCATAAACTCCTCTATCACCTGATCCCTCTTTTGCCGGTATCGGTTTCGTATGCGGCCCAGATGCCGCTCAAAATACCCCCGTTCCAGAAATTTCGCCAGGGTATACTGCTCAAACCCGGACACAGTGCAGGCGTAGAAGCCCAGGTTCTCCCGATATCGCTGCAGCAGCCGCGGCGGCAGGATCATATAGCTGATGCGGATAGACGGCGCGATGGTCTTGGAGAACGTGTTCAGATACACCACGCATTGGTTTTCGTCCGTGGAATACAGCGTCGGGATCGGCCTGCCCACAAAGCGGAATTCGCTGTCGTAGTCGTCCTCCAGTATATACCGCTCCGGCTGCTCCGCGGCCCAGCGCAGCAGCTCCTGCCGCCGCCCGATGGGCATCACCGTCCCGGTGGGATAGTGGTGGGTGGGGGAAATATGCACCACCTGGGCCGACTGCTGCCGCAGCTCCTCCGCAGACAGGCCCGCCTCGTCTATTCCGATGTACTGCACCTGCACGAGGTTGCTCTCGTATATGGCGGCGATCTTGCTGTATCCGGGATCCTCCACCGCGTAGCATTTATCCCTTCCCAGGAGCTGGATCAGCATGTGGTACAGCAGCTCCGTCCCGGCGCCCACAATGATCTGCTCCGGATCCACCTGCATCCCTCGGAACTGCTGCAGATAGTCCGCAATGGCCGCCCGCAGCTCCGCCGCGCCGTTGTATGGTGCCGCCCGCAGCAGCTCCTTGTCCTGTTCCAGTATGGTCTGGCGCATGAGCCGCGCCCACACGGTAAAGGGAAAGTACGCCGGATCCATGGCCCCGGATGCAAAGTCCAGCAACCACCCCTTCTCCCTTGTCGGCTCCGTGCACAGGGTGTGAGCAGCCTGTCGGCTCTCCGGCGGCCGATCCACCTCGGACACGAAGTATCCGCAGCGCTCCATGGCGTGGATATACCCCTCCGCCAGTAGCTGCTCATATGCGTTTTTCACGGTGATGATGCTCACCTCCAGATGCTGGGCCAGCGTCCGCTTGGAGGGCAGCTTCTCCCCCGCCTGCAGCCGTCCTGTCAGGATATCCTCCCGAATGAAGCGGTATAGCTGCTCATACAGGCTCTCTCTATTCTGTTTTTCCAGCGTGTAAGTCAGCATATGGCCTCCATCTGGTATTATCAAACAATATCGTAATGGGTATTTTAATATACCCAGTTCCTACTATAATACAGACATGGAAAAAACGCAAGAGGTGAATGAAATGAAAGATAAACGAATTCGCAATCTGGTCTTTGCCGCCTTGATGGCCGCGCTGACCTATGTAGCCACTATGGTGGTTCAGATCCCCTCCCCCATGCAGGGCTATGTAAACCTGGGCGACAGCTGCGTGCTGCTCTCCGGCTGGCTGCTGGGCCCCTGGTGGGGCGGTGCTGCCGCCGGGATCGGCTCCATGCTCACCGACCTGCTCAACGGCTACGCCCACTATGCCCCCGGCACTCTGGTCATTAAGGGCGTGATGGCTCTGGTGGCCGCCCTCATCGCCAAGGCTATGGCCAATAAGCCCGTAGGCTATGTGGTCAGCGGCGTGGTGGCCGAGATCATCATGGTCGTCGGCTACTTTGGCTATGCCGGTCTGCTGCTGGGCAAGGGCATCGGCGCTGCCGCCAGCATCCCCGGCAACCTGGTGCAGGCGGCCATGGGCCTGGCCATCGGCCTGATCCTCTTCACCGTGCTCAAGCGCAGCAAAGCACTGGACAAACTGGCTCTGGCGTGATACACTGTATATGCGCAGGCGGAGGCGATGCGGCCTCCGCCTGTCATCATTGGCAGGGAGTGTTTTCTCCCCAAAGGAAAGGATGATATCATCATGGCCGGAGTCGTGCATGAATTGGAGAAAAAAGAACTGTTCTGGCAGGTACAGAGTGAGGCGGCTAAGGCCGCCCAGCAGCTGCTGGATGCAGCGCATCTGCATCAGGGGCAGATCGTTGTGGTGGGCTGCAGCACCAGCGAGGTGGTGGGGCGGCGCGTGGGCAGCTGGTCCACGCCCGAGGTAGCCCAGGCCATTTTCAACGGACTCAACAGTGTCTTTGCCCCCCAGGGGATCTATATCGCCGCCCAGTGCTGCGAGCATCTGAACCGTGCTCTGATCGTCGAGCACGAGGTCGTTCCCGGCGCAGAGATCGTGAATGTCAAGCCCCAGCCCAAGGCGGGCAGCTCCTTTGCCACCGCCGCCTATAATAGCTTCCGGCACCCTGTAGCCCTGGAGGAGATCCACGCAGACGCCGGTCTGGACATCGGCGGTACGCTGATCGGCATGCACCTGAAGAAGGTGGCTGTCCCCGTCCGTCTGGATCAGGATCATATCGGCAGCGCCATTGTCCTGGCGGCCCGGGTACGTCCGAAGTTCATCGGCGGTGAGCGCGCCATCTATGACGAAACGCTGAAGGACGGCTATCCCGACTTCACCTGACCTCTTCCCTGAATACAGGCAAGTAAATGAGCACCGGCATTGGCCGGTGCTCATTTTTTGCATATTTATGTAATGGGGAAAATCAGCTTCAGCACGCCGAATACCACCAGGCACACCCCGGCGGCGATCAGAAAGCGGAAGCACGCCTTTCTGTTCGGCAGAGCCTTTTCCTCGTCCTCCTCGTTCTGCCAGCGCACATAAAACCACCCGGCAAACAGCAGACATACAAGCGGCCCAAAGATCAGGCCGATTATCGCCACAAAACCCATAGCAAATCCTCCTTCTTTTTTGTTAGTATACCGGAAAAATTCTCCACCGTCAAGATGCTCTCTCCCCCCTGCATCCCTTCCCCGTCTCGACCGTTGTCAGATTTTTACAACTGGTGTACTTTCCCTTCTCCTCCCATTCGTGAATATGCCCCAAATATGCACCGGCGCAAATATTTATTCATGTTTTGCTTGACATATGTGAATATTTATGTATAATGAACTCATCACATAAAACCGTGCATTCCTCAGCGCCAAGAGGGAATCGCACAGGAAGGGAGAACGAAAAATGAAAACGATGAAGAAACTCTGGCTCCTTATGACCGCACTGACAGCCACGCTGCTGCTCTGCGTGATCAGCGCCTCGGCCTGCACCATGGTGTATGTAGGCTCCGACCTGACAAGCGACGGTTCTTCCTTCATGGCGCGAAGTGAGGACTATTCCAACAGCTACAACAAGATCGCCTATGTAAACGCCCACGGCAAGTACGCCGCCGGCAGTTTTTATCAGGGCTGCTACGGTTTCACCCACACCTTCAGCCATGACAGCTATTCCTATACTGCCACCTCCGATGACAACACCTCCGGCGTGTGCCCCGACTGCGGTCAGACCCACTCCCACACCCCCATGGAGGAGGTAGGCACCAATGAAAAGGGCGTTTCCGTCTCCGCCACCGTGACCCTCTCCGGCAACGGCAAAACCGCCGGCTGGGACGGCAGCGGCGTTGACCCCATGGTCGACGAGGGCATCTGCGAGAGCGATCTGGCCACCATCCTCCTCAGCGAGGCTTCCTCGGCCAAGGAGGGTGTGAAGCTGCTGCTGCACATCTATGACACCGTAGGTGCCGGCGAGCAGGCCGGCGTGCTCATCGGCGACCAGAATGAGATCTGGTATGTAGAGAACTTCACCGGCCACACCTACATCGCCGTGAAGCTGAGCTCCAACATGATCGCTATGAACCCCAATATGGGCGCCATCGGCCTTGTAGACCTGGACGACACAGTCAACGTCCTCGCCTCCGAAAATCTCATCGATGTGGCCAAGCAGGCCGGCACCTATGCAGGCGATGAGGGGGAAAACACCATCGACGTTTTCAAGTCCTACTGCGGCTATGCCACTGAGGAGCCCAATGCCCGGCTGGTAAACGGCCTGAACTACTTCCTGGGTGAAAACGCTCTGACCGCCTCCTCCCTCTCCCCCGAGGACTTCACCATCTCCAACGTAAAGGACGGCCAGATCGTCCCCCTGTATACCAATATCCAGAACGCTCTGGGCGAGATCGACATCCAGGATCTGGTGGACTATTATAAGGTAGACGGCATCGGCAATACCGGCAATCTGGAGTGGCATATCTTCCAGATCCAGTCCACCGGTGCTATGGAGACCTCCACGCTGGAGTGGTTGGCCATGGAGCACGGTCAGTACACCGTGTCCATCCCCTACTTCCCCGTTCTGACCACCGATATGTACGCAGGCTATAAGGTCGGCGGTACCGAGGCCAGCTTCACCACGGAAGCACCCGACTCCATGTACGGTGCCTACCCCTACACCTCCTGGAATGGCGCCACCGGCTACATCGTCCTGCCTGACGGCTGGGAAAGCAGCTACTACTGGACGGTGGACGCACTTTCCAACTACGCCCTGTCGGATCTGTGCTCCGATGCAGACGATGCCCTGATCCACACCCAGCTTGCCAAGATGCAGCAGCTCTGCTATGACAAGGCTCAGGAGATGCAGGCCGCCCTGTCCGGTATGAGCATCGACGAGGCAAAGGCCTATGCCACCGAGGAGAGCGCCGCACTGGCCGAGCAGGCCCACACCCTGACCCTGGAGCTGTATAAGCACGTCGTGTCCCACGAGCACACCTACGGCGACTGGGAGACCACCACCGCCCCCACCTGCAAGGACAAGGGCGTAGCCACCCAGACCTGCACCATCTGCGGCGAGACCCAGACCAAGAGCCTGTCCAAAACCGATGCCCACAGCTGGGACGACGGCGTTGTGACCAAGGCCGCCACTGCGGATTCTGACGGTGTCAAGACCTATACCTGCACGGTATGTCAGCAGACTAAGGCGGAAACTATCCCCGCCGCCGCGCCCGCCGTGCCCGACAAGGATGACACCGATGCCCCCGACACCAATACCCCCGACGCGGATACCAACCCCGAAACCGGTGATGCCGGCATCGCGCTGCTGGCTGCGGCAGTGGTTCTGTCCGTGACCGGTGCCGCGCTGGTTCTCAAGAAGAAACTGCTGGTAAAGTAAAATAAGGTAAAATCTACAGACTCAGACCTCC
>URSX01000091.1 GCA_900550615.1 uncultured Eubacteriales bacterium | reverse complement strand
TGCAGGGCATCGCCCTTGAGATCGGCAAAGTCCTTGTCCGCCAGGTACTTCAGCTTCAG
This sequence comes from uncultured Eubacteriales bacterium, assembly GCA_900550615.1. GTDB lineage: Bacteria > Bacillota > Clostridia > Oscillospirales > Oscillospiraceae > Vescimonas. The sequence continues at coordinate 6,453 of URSX01000091.1, read as the reverse complement.
CTCGTTGGGGGTACCGATGAGACCGCTGGTGTAGCCGGGGGAGACAACGGGGTCCGCCAGCTCCCAGATCTTGCCGGCGGGATCCTTGAAGGCACCGTCGCCGTAGATCATGGCCTCGATGTGCTTGCCGGTGCGCTGGGACAGAGCCTCGCCCAGAGCTTCGGCCACGGCCATGGTGTCCCGGGGGAAGAGCTTCACCCGGTTGTCATCGGCCTTGTTGGAGCCCAGAAGACCATACTGGGGGTTATAGCCGCTGCCGTCTACGGGGGAGGTCAGCAGGTCGTCCAGACCCAGGACGCACTGGGCACCGGCTGCCTTCAGCAGGCGCTTGGAGCGCTGGCGGGTGTGGATGTCACAGCAGATGACGGTGCCGGTATAGGGAAGGACGGACTGGACACGGTTGGAGAAGATGATCTCCGCCTGGGCGCCGGCACCCTCAATGATGCCCTTGTAATAGTCCACATAGTCAACGCCGGTGAAGGGATGCACCACGGAGCCGAAGTGGCCGCGGAACTGCTCCAGGGTCAGCACGTCCCGGTAGGGATCTACGCCGGCCTCGTCCAGCTGATCCATGCTCACCAGGTGGTTGCCCACCTCATCAGAGGGCAGGCTCAGCAGCAGGACTACCTTCTCCACGCCCGAGGCAATGCCCGTGAGCAGCAGGGAGAAACGGTTGCGGCTGAGGATGGGAAAGGTGACGCCCACGGTCTTGCCGCCGGTTTTGGCCTTCACGTCAGCGGCAATCTGCTCAACGGTGGCATAGTTGCCCTGGCAGCGGGCCACAACGGACTCGGTGATGGCAACTACGTCCTTGTCATGGGGGGTGATGCCCTCCTCGGCCAAAGCATTTGCGACGGTGTCGGCGGCGATGGTCACAACATCATCACCCTGGCGGAAGATGGGGGCGCGCACGCCGCGCACTACGGTACCGATGGTTCTGCTCATAGTATTACGCTCCTTTGTTTTTCGGAATTCATTTACCAAACAGACATAGTATATTATAGTCTTTCACATAAGTAAAGTATTTATTTTTTATCGCAGGAATAAACGGGACTTATGACAGGGCGGAGGATGCGGTACAAGCCCGGTTCAGGGCGTTGAGGACACCGGCCCCTGCGGAAGCATAACAAGAGGTGCGGTGCAAGGGGGACGCGGATTGCCATACCAGGGATGTCGGTCACTGGTTCGCAATGACAGGATTTTTGCAAGGGGTGCGGTGGCGGCGGGGCATGTGGGGGACACCTTACGGGAGATTGTTCAAGGCAGGGGGCAGCCAGTTGACTGCGCCCTGCCTTGGCATACAGCGGCGTTTCGTTATTCTTTATCTCCGTAGTGGACGTGGAGGTGCTCGTGGCACCACTGGGGGCCGAAGTCCGAGAGCATGGCCGTGACCACGGGGTTCTTCTCGGCACGCTTGAACAGAGCCGAGGCATCGGCGGCATAAAGACCCTTGCCGCGCTCTCGTTTAGCGGCGGTGAGGCCGTAGGGCTGGCCCGCGCCGCCCACGCAGCCGCCCTGACAGCTCATGACCTCTACCAGATGATAAAAACGCTTGCCGGACTCGATATCGGCAATAAGCTCCTTGGCGTGAACCAGGCCGTTGACCACGGCGATCTTAATTTCCGTGCCGCCTACGTCATAGGTGACCTCCCGGATGGGTGCATCGCCCCGGATGCCGGACACGCGCACCTGGCGCAGGGCATTTTTGGTTTTATCGGGCAGGCAGTGGCGCACAACGGACTCCGCCACGCCGCCGGTGACGCCATAGATCACCGCCGCACCGGAGCCCAAACCGAAGGGGAGGTCAGGGGACTCCAGCTCCAGCTCGTCCAGATGGATGCCTGTCTCCCGGATCATATCCACCAGCTCCCGGGTGGTGAGGACCAGGTCTACATCCGGGGTGCCGTTGTGGAAGAATTCGTCTCGGGCGGCCTCCATTTTCTTGGCCGTGCAGGGCATGATGGCAATGTGATAGGTGGTGCGGCCGTCGGAGGCGTCCTTTTCCGCGTATTTCTCCCGGAGCACGGCGGCGAACATCTCCATGGGAGACTTGCAGGTAGAGATATTTTTCAGGTACTTGGGGTCGTTCAGTTCCAGATACTTGACCCAGGCGGGGCAGCAGGAGGTGAACATGGGGAAGGGTCCGCCTGCCTGCAGCCGCTGGAGAAATTCCTCCGCCTCGGAAATGGTGGTCATGTCGGCGGCAAAGTTGGTGTCATATACCTCGTCCACGCCCATGATCTTCAGGGCGGAGACCACTCGATCCAGGATGTTCTCACCGGGAGCATAGCCAAATTCCTCGCCGATGGCCACCCGGACGGCAGGGGCGATCTGCACCACCACCCGCTTTTGGGGGTCGTGAATGGCCTTCCAGGCGGTGCCGATCTGATCGTTAACGGTGATGGCGCCGGTGGTACACACAGCGGCACACTGGCCGCAGCTGACGCACTTGGTCTCGCTGAGCTTCTTGTCGAAGGCGGGCATTACCTGCAGCTCGCTGCCCCGGCCGGCAAAGTCCAGGATGCCCTGGCCCTGCTTCTCCTCGCAGACCCGGACGCAATCGCCGCAGAGGATGCACTTATTGGGGTCACGGAAGATGGCGTAGCTGGTGTAGTCCATCTCATAGCGGGGGCGGGTATCCGGAAAGCGAATATGCCGCACACCGAAGCGCTGGGCCAGCTCCTGCAGGCGGCAGTTGCCGCTCTTGGCGCAGTTGGTGCAGTTGCAATCGTGGGAGGCCAGGAGCAGCTCCAGGATCATGCGCCGGTGCTTTAAGAGCTTCGCGGTGTTGGTGCGGATGGACATGCCGTCCCGGGGCTCCATGGAGCAGGAGGCCTCGATCTTGCCTGTTTTGGTGTCCTCCACCATGCACATACGGCAAGCACCGTAGACGCTCAGGTCAGAATAATAGCAGAAGGTGGGGATGTCGATGCCCGCCTTGCGCACAACGGCCAGGACATTTTTCTCCCCGTCAAAGGGAACGCGGATGCCGTCGATAATCATAATTCCTTTTGCCATGGCTTAACCCTCCTCTTCGATGGCATCAATGGCCCCGAAGGGGCAGGCGCCCCAGCAGGCACCGCAGTGGATGCACTTTTCATTGTCGATGACATACGGCGAGCGGGGCTGGCCGGAAATGGCCTCCATGGGGCAGTTCCGGGCGCACTTGCCGCAGCCCTTGCACAGCTCGGGCTTGATTTCCAGGCGGCGCTTGCGGCCGTTGCACACAGGGCAGTGGTGATCCACCACATGGTTGAGATACTCCTCCCGGAAGTAGCGCAGGGTGCTGAGCACCGGCTTACAGGCGCTCTGGCCCAGGCCGCACAGGGCGGTGGTGGAGATGGTGTCGGACAGGCTCTCCAGCAGGTCCAGGTCCTCGGGGGAGCCCTCGTTGGCAACGATCCGGTCTAAAATCTCCAGCATGCGCTTGGTGCCCTCCCGGCAGGGGACGCACTTGCCGCAGGACTCGTTCTGGGTGAAGTGCATGAAGAAACGGGCGGTCTCCACCATGCAGGTGTCCTCGTCCATGACCACCAGGCCGCCGGAGCCTACGATGGCACCCACCTTCTTCAGGGAGTCGAAGTCCAGGGGCAGGTCCAGATGCTCCTCAGTGAGACAGCCGCCGGCGGGGCCGCCGATCTGCACGGCCTTGAACTTCTTACCGTTCTGGATGCCGCCGCCGATGTCGAAGATGATCTCCCGGAGGGTGGCACCCATGGGCACCTCCACAAGACCGGTGTTCACCACGTTGCCGGTGAGGGCAAAGGTCTTGGTGCCGGAGCTGCCGTCGGTGCCGATGGAGCGGTACCAGCCGGCGCCCTTATTGAGAATGCCGGGGACATTGGCAAAGGTCTCCACGTTGTTCAGCACCGTGGGCTTGCCCCACAGACCCTGATCCACGGTACGGGGCGGCTTGGTGCGGGGCATGCCGCGCTTGCCCTCGATGGAGGCGGTGAGGGCGCTGCCCTCGCCGCAGACGAAGGCGCCGGCACCCCGGTTGATGTGCATATGGAAGCTAAAGCCGGAGTCCATGATGTTATCGCCCAAAAGGCCCAGCTGAGTGGCCTTGTCAATGGCCACCTGCAGGCGCTCTACCGCCAGGGGATACTCGGCCCGGACATAGATATAGCCCTCGGTGGCCCCGGTGGCCACGCCGGCGATCATCATGCCCTCGATGACGGAATGGGGGTTGCCCTCCATGATGGAGCGGTCCATGAACGCGCCGGGGTCACCCTCGTCGCCGTTGCAGACGATGTACTTCACGTCGGAGACGTTTTTGCGCACACTCTCCCACTTGCGCCCAGCGGGGAAGCCGCCGCCGCCCCGGCCCCGGAGGCCGGAGTCGGAAATTTCCCGGCAGATGGCCTCGCCGGACATGTCGAACAGGGCCTTTTCAAAGGCGCGGTAGCCGTCCTTGGCGATGTATTCCTCCAGGTCCTCGGCATCGCTGGCACCGCAGCCCTTCAGGACCACGCGGTGCTGCTTTTTATAGAAGGGGATGTCCTCCTGCCGGGGGTAGGAGATGCCGTTTTGGTGATAGGTCAGGCGGTCGATGATCTCGCCGCCCAGAAGGGTGCGCTCCACGATCTCGTGGCAGTCCTCGGGCTTTACCCGGACATACATGACGCCCAGAGGCTCGATGTGCACCAAGCAGCCCATTTCGCAGAAGCCGTGGCAGCCGCTCATTTTAATGTGGAGGCTCTTCTCCTCCTCCCCGTGGTGGGTGAGGCCCACATAGATGTTCAGGCCCCTTGCCTGGCACTCGGTACGGAGGTTTTCATAGACTTTCATGGAGCCGCTGGCGATGCAGCCGGTGCCGGCGCAGATGAGCACCGTCAGGGCGGATTTGCTGCGCTCTAAGGCATCGGCGGCCTGGGCCTGCAGGGCGTGGAAGCCCTCTCGGGTCAGAATGCTCATTTGGCAAGGCCCTCCTCTTTACGAATGGTATCCAGCAGCGCCAGGGCGGAGTCCGGGGTCATCTTGGCATGGACCTCCCCGTCGATGGTCAGCACCGGGGAAAGGCCGCAGGCACCCAAGCAGGCCACGGTCTCCAGGGTGAAGAGACCCTCGGCATCAGTCTTGCGCTTGCCGGTGAGCTGCATATAGTCGCGGATGGCGTCGTAAATGGGCTGGGACTTGCGGACGTGACAGGCGGTGCCGTCGCACACACGGATAATGTGCTTGCCCTTGGGCTCCAGGGAAAAATTCTCATAAAATGTCGCTACGCTGTAGACCTTGGCCGTGCTGATGCCCAGGCGGTGGGCGATGAGGGTCATGTCCTCTTGGCTGAGGTAGTTGAAGGCTGATTGCGTATCCTGCAATATGGCGATCAACTGACTGGGCTGCGCCCCGTGGGCATCAATGATGCCGCCCACCCGGGCCAGGCGTTCGTTCATGCTCATGGTTTTGTTCTCCTTCACACAATTGTCTTTCCGATCCTGCCGCACATAAAACTGCACGGCAAAAATATTTTATCATAGCCTGAAAAGATTGCAATAGTTTTAACAATCTTTTTGCGTAGTGGACACGACGAAAAATAAGCGATAAAATTGTGCAAAACGATAGGCATAGAGGAAAATCCTGCAAAAAATGCCACTGGGGCCGGGAGAATGCTTGAGATAAGGAATAATTCGTGGTATACTCTTGCAGAAAGAGCCGGGAGCGAAAGGGGGTGGCAGCGGCATGGGCGGCATCCATGAGGGACACCGGGCCAGAATGAAGAAGAGACTGCTGGAGAGCGGGGAGGTGGGCTTTGCCGACCACGAGCTGCTGGAGATGCTGCTGTACTACGCCATCCCCCGGCGGGACACCAATGAGCTGGCCCACAGGCTGCTGAAGCAGTTCGGATCGCTGCAGGGTGTGCTGTCGGCCTCGGAAGAGGAGCTGGCCTGCGTGAAGGGTATGGGCCAGCAGGCTGCGCTGCTGGTGGCGCTGGTGCCCACCCTATGCCGGCGGGCGGCACGGAGCACGAAGGAGCGTATCCTCAACTCCGTGGACAGCTGCGGAGAGTATTTTACGGAGCTGCTGTCCGGCAGCAGGAAGGAAATGCTCTGGCAGGTATGCCTGGACGGTAAGGGCAAGGTGCTCTCCTCCCGGTGCCTGGCTCAGGGCGATGTGAGCATGGCGGCGGTGAGCGTGCGGCAGGTGGTGGAGCATGCCCTCCGGGCAGGAGCGGTGAGTGTTGTGCTGGCCCACAACCATCCCAGTGGCGTGGCGCTGCCGTCCCAGGAGGACATTGCCACCACGCGGCTCATCCGGGACGCACTGCGCACCATGAATATCCAGCTGGTGGATCACATTGTGGTGGCGGACGGGGACTATGTGTCCATGGCCGCCAGCGGGATGCTGCTGTAAGAGAGGGGAAGGAAGGGCTGCCTGCGGGCAGCCCTGAGACTGTTGATAAAGTGGTATACTTGCGATAACGGTAAGGAAGGGTGTGTGAGGGAAACCCAA
>URSX01000090.1 GCA_900550615.1 uncultured Eubacteriales bacterium | reverse complement strand
CCGCCACTGGCGGCGCTTCGCCGATTTCCCCTCCCGCGGGCGGGGTAGAACCCCGCCCCTACGGATAGCTTGGTAGCTGGTGAGGTGGGCGACCCCAAGGGCCGCTCCCATGCACCCCCATCTTTCCGCTTTACACTTTTCTCCCTCCCGGCTTTTTGACATCGTTAACGATGATTTCCGCCCCCCATGCGTCAGATTTGGACACCCTGCTAATTTTTAATAATTTTTGAACAGAGGGCTTGACAAATGGGGTTAAAGATATTAAACTATCAGCAGTTAAAGGTGGTTAACCTTTTTCTTTTTCTTTTAACGGTTAGATTGCTCAAACTTTGGGAGGGATAACAAATGATGCCGCTTGCATTGGCAGATATGGGTTCTGAAAACATGATTCGCCGCATCGGTGGCAGCCCGGAGGTGCGCAAACATCTGGAGGATCTGGGGTTTGTGGCCGGGGGAAGCGCCACTGTGGTGGCAGCTATGAACGGCAACCTCATTGTGAAGGTGAAGGAGACCCGAGTGGCTATCAGCGAAGAAATGGCAAGAAAAATAATGATATAAGAAGGAGAAATCACTATGAAAACACTGAAAGATGTCAAGATCGGCGGCACCGCCAAAGTGGTGAAGCTCCACGGCGAAGGCCCCGTGAAGCGCCGCATTATGGACATGGGCATCACCAAGGGTGTGGATGTCTATGTGCGCAAGGTAGCCCCTCTGGGCGACCCCATGGAAGTGACCGTCCGCGGCTATGAGCTGAGCCTGCGCAAGGCAGACACGGAAATGATCGAGGTCGAATAACAACTGTCGAAAATTCCTGCGGAATTTTTCGGCAAAGGTTTGCAGTCTGCTGCGCGCATAATTTTGAGCCTTTGGCTCAAAATTCCACACTGGCAGCCTGAGAGGTATTTTCCCCCACGCATATGTCGCGGTGGAAAATGATTTGAATTTTTCGCGTCTGCGGACGCGAACGCTGCAAGGCTTTTTTCGCCGTCCCTCTTTCAGGCCCCTATTAATTTTTTAAGTACTGGTTAGGCTTTGCTAACCGAAAGGAGAGTCACATGGAAAAACAAATCAAGATCGCATTGGCGGGCAACCCCAACTGCGGCAAGACCACCCTCTTCAATGCCCTCACCGGCTCCAATCAGTTCGTGGGTAACTGGCCGGGCGTGACGGTGGAGAAGAAAGAGGGTAAGCTGAAAAAGCATGACGACGTGGTCATCATGGACCTGCCCGGCATCTACTCCCTGTCCCCCTACACGCTGGAGGAAGTGGTGGCCCGTAACTACCTCATTAAGGAACGCCCCGATGCCATCCTGAACATCATCGACGGCACCAATCTGGAGCGTAACCTCTACCTCACCACTCAGCTCACCGAGCTGGGCATTCCCGTGGTGGTGGCCATCAACATGATGGACATTGTCAAAAAGAACGGCGACAGCATCAACACCCAGGAGCTGGCCCGGGAGCTGGGCTGCAAGGTGGTGGAGATCTCCGCTCTGAAGGGCACCGGCGTTATGCAGGCCGCCGAGGAGGCCGTCAGCGCCGCCCACAACGCCAAGACCATCCCCATGCACACCTTCTCCGGCCCCGTGGAGCACGCCATTGCTCACATTGAGGAGGCCGCCGTACATAACATGCCCGAGGAGCAGCAGCGCTGGTACGCCATCAAGATTTTCGAGCGCGACGACAAGGTTCTCTCCCAGATGAACATTCCCGCCGACGTCATGGCCCACATTGAGGAGGACATCAAGGCTGCCGAGAAAGAGCTGGACGACGACGCCGAGAGCATCATCACCGGCGAGCGCTATGTCTACATCGCCGAGATTATCAAGGGCTGCTATAAGAAGAAGAGCGCCGGTTCTCTCTCCACCTCCGACAAGATCGATAAGATCGTCACCAACCGCTGGCTGGGCCTGCCCATCTTCGCCGTGGTAATGTTCCTGGTCTACTGGATCGCCATGGTGGCCGTGGGTGCCCCCGCTACCGACTGGGCCAATGACGGCGTGTTTGGTGACGGCTGGCATCTGCTGGGCATCGGCTCCAAGGAATATAACGAGGTCAACGACGAATACACCGCCGCCGTGCAGGCTGTGGACGCCTTCCTGGGTCTGGACACCGAGGCAGAAGACTTTGACGCCGCTGCCACCCTGGAAGAGATGAAGGCCTTCAAGCCCTCCTCCGATACCGCCACCGTGGATGTGGAGGACGAGGAGACCCTGGCCATCAACACCATGACCGCTTACTACGATGCCCTGCCCGAGGGTGCCGATAAGATGGACGATGTGGTTCAGATGACCTATGTGGACGCCGTGGCCTACCTGGAAAAGAACGGCTTTGATGCGCCGGATCCCGCCAACTACGGCGTATGGGTGCCCGGCATCCCCGTGCTGGTGGGCGATGGCCTGGATGCTGCCAACGCGGCGCCCTGGCTCAGCGGCCTGATCAATGACGGTATTGTGGCCGGTGTCGGCGCCGTGCTGGGCTTCGTGCCTCAGATGCTGGTGCTGTTCCTGATGCTGGCCTTCCTGGAGGCCTGTGGCTACATGGCCCGTATCGCCTTCGTGCTGGATCGCGTGTTCCGCAAGTTCGGTCTGTCCGGCAAGAGCTTCATCCCCATGCTCATCGGCGTGGGCTGCGGCGTGCCCGGCATCATGGCCTCCCGTACCATCGAAAATGAACGGGATCGCCGTATGACCATTATGACCACCACCTTTATCCCCTGCGGCGCTAAGGTGCCCTTCATCGCCATGATCGCCGGCGCTCTGTTCGGCGGCAGCGCATGGGTCTCCACCTCCGCCTACTTCATCGGCATGGCCGCCATCATTGTCTCCGGCATCATGCTGAAAAAGACGAAGATGTTCGCCGGCGACCCCGCCCCCTTTGTTATGGAGCTGCCCGCCTATCACTGGCCCACTCTGGGCAACGTTCTGCGCAGCATGTGGGAGCGCGGCTGGTCCTTTATCAAGAAGGCCGGTACCATCATCCTGCTCTCCACCATCTTTGTTTGGTTCACCACCTACTTCGGCTGGGTGGATGGCACCTTCCGGATGCTGGATGAGAGCGAGATCGACTCCTCCATTTTGGCTGCCATCGGCGGCGCCATCTGCTGGATCTTCCAGCCTCTGGGCTGGGGCAACTGGCAGGCTACCGTGGCCTCCATCACCGGCCTTGTGGCCAAGGAGAACATCGTGGGTACTCTGGGTATCCTCTATGGCGGCGGCGATGGAACCGTGTATCAGAACATCGCCCATGCCTTCAACGGCATCAGCGGCTACAGCTTCCTGGTCTTTAACCTGCTGTGCGCTCCCTGCTTCGCCGCCATCGGCGCCATCAAGCGGGAGATGAACAACCACAAGTGGACCTGGTTCGCCATCGGCTATCAGTGCGGCTTTGCCTATGTCATCGGCCTGATGATCAACCAGTTCGGCGGCCTGTTCACCGGCAACATGAATATCATCGGCCTCATCTTCGCCGTGGCTGCCTTGGCACTAATGGTCTACATGCTGGTCCGCCCCTACAAGGAAGCTACCAAGCTCTCCGCTAAGATCTGATAAGCCATCTGATTAGCAAACAAGAGCATATCTCCTTTAATCGCCGCCCCGGGGACCGCACCCTTATAAAGTCCGACGAATCCGGTTTACGGGACATGTTGGAGACAGGAATACCGCCCCAAAGCGCTGCCTTGGGGCGGTATTCCTGTTTCTATATTTCCAGCTCATAGATGCCCATGACCTCCTCCGGGTCCGTCAGGGCCTCCACCTGCTGCCGCAGGGCCGGCTCACAGCGCCAGGCCAGGCCGCAGTCGGCTGTAATGGACCGGGGCACGGGCACGATGCGGCCCGGGAGGCTCGCCTCCTTGCAGGCCCGCTCCATGGCCATGACCCCGGCGGTGGTGTAAAAGGTCAGCAGCAGCCATTTCTTCTTTTGCAGCATTTCTTCCTCTCCCGGACAGGGCAAATCCCCTGCCCGGCAAAAGTGGGCAGGGGCGCCGTAATGATTCTTACTTGCTCAGCTTCAGCGTCCACTCGTCGCCGTTCTCCACGGCCTCGAACCGGTAGCCGTTGTGAAAGGCGAAGCGCTGGATATTCTCCACGGCGCAGGGAGCGTCAATGAGCACCTCCAGCTGCGCAGGGTCATTCTTCTTGATCTCCTCCTGCACCATCAGCAGGGGGACCGGGCAGGAAAAGCCTCTTGCGTCCACAGTGGCCATGTTACGCCCTCTCTTTCCTGCGCATGACATTGCACAGGGAGACCACCAGAAGCACCACCAGGGCCATGGCCACGGCCACCTTGGCATTGGTGGTGACAGCATACTTCACATACTCACCGGACTTATTGAGACCGGGATCAGCACCGCTGGCCAGCTTCAGGTTGTGGGCCAGGGCCGCACCGGCCATCATACCCAGAACGGTAACAGCACTGTCGCCGTTGCCGGAACCGGCCAGCACCAGCTGGCGCAGGGGGCAGCCGCCCAGGAGCACGGAGCCCCAGCCGACGATGACCATGCCCAGCAGGTTCCAGATGTGGTTGGAATGGGCGATGGGCTGGGACAGGAAGGAGAAGCCGCTGAAGTTGCCGAGAATGATGTTGCCCACCAGCACCACCACGAGGATGGCCACGGAGCCCCACAGCAGGTGAGGATCCTTCAGCATGAGGGTATCACGCACACCGCCGGCCATGCACAGACGGGAGCGCTGAGCCAGAGCGCCCACCACCAGGGCCACGGCAAAGGCTACCAGCACGGGAGCGTGCATGGAGCCGGGGCCCTTCTCTGAAGCGTGGAACAGGCTGGGAACCAGCAGTGCCAGAGCAAACAGCACCAGCATAATCACCGGCAGCACGAAGCCCTCGGTCTTCTTGGCCTGATAGGCGCGGCCCAGGTTGAAGCCCTTCTTGAGGAAGATGGTGCCGACCAGCGCGCCGATGACGAAGCCCAGCAGGCCCACAAAGGCGTTGAGGTCACCGCCGCCCATACGCAGCAGCATACGCAGCGGGCAGCCCAAAAACACCAGCGCGCCGATCATCACCAGCGCGCCCACGGCAAAGCGGGTGGCGGGGGCGGAACCGGCCTGGGCCCGGAACTCCTTGCCGATGAGGGCCATGATGCACGAACCCAGAACGATGCCGATGATCTCGGGCCGGACATACTGCACGGCCTCCGCGCTGTGCAGACCCACGGCACCCACGATGTCCCGCTCGAAGCAGGCGATGCAGAAGCCCATGTTCTTGGGATTGCCCTGAGCCTGCAGCAGCAGGGCGGCGATGCCCACGACTATGCCCGTGACGATCACGAGCCAGTTCTCTTTGAAAAATCGCTTCATAAATAGAATTCCTTTCTCGTTTTTTCTGTATTTCCTATTATAAAGTGCCGCTTTTATCCCGTCCAACTGTCTTTTTCTATGACATTTTATAATTATTCATAAAATCCATAACACTTCGTCAAAATCGTTCATCTTGACAGGAAATAACGATTTTTGTATAATATGACCAAAAGCTGGAAGGAGGAATCTCCCTTGTTTGAATACACGCTGCGCCAACTGGAGATATTTGCCGCTGCCGCAGAGCAGGAGAGTCTGACCCGGGCCGCGGAGCTGCTGCATCTGACCCAGTCTACGGCCAGCACACATCTGCGCACGCTGGAGCAGATCCTAGGTGTCACGCTGCTGCTGCGCAGGGGTCAGGGCGGCGTATTGCTGACGGAGGACGGCCAGCGCCTGTATCCGGTGGTCAAGAAGATCCTCTCCCAATGCCAGGCGCTGACGGATGCGGCGGGAGATCCCCATCGGCTCTCCGCCCTGCCGCTGATGCTGGGGGCCTCCACCGTGCCGGGGCAGTACATGCTGCCGGAGCTGATGTCCTCCTTCTGCCAGCGGCACCCCCAATATCGCTATGAGCTGCGCCACGGCGACTCGGCCCAGATTCTCAAGCTGCTGCAGCGGGGGCAGATCCGCATGGGCTTTGTAGGTTCCCGGGCTGACCCGGACGGGACGGTATACTATCCCCTGATGCAGGACGAGTTGGTGATGGTGACACCCAGCACCCCCCGCTACCAGGCCATGCAGCGCCGGGGTGCATGGGGGCGTGAGCTTCTGGGAGAGCCCACCATCGCCCGGGAGCAGGGCTCCGGCACAGACCGGACGCTGCAGCAGTACATGGGCCGCATCGGCTATGACACGAAGCGGCTGCACATCGTGGCCCGGCTGGATGACCCGGAGGCCATCAAGCGCATGGTGGCCCAGGGAGCCGGGGTGTCGGTGCTGTCCGCCCTGTCGGTGCGGCAGGAACAAGAAAATGGCCGGGTGCTGATTTTCCCCATGGATGAGGGCGGTCTTCAGCGCACCATCTACCTGGCCCATAGACAGGACATGTCGCCCACACCCACAGAAAAGCAATTTCTGAACTTCGTGCAGGGGTATTATCACATCGTATAATAAGAAATAGCCGCCCGGTGGGCGGCTATTTGAGACTGTCGATAAAGTGGTATATTTGCGATAACGGTAAGGAAGGGTGTGTGAGG
>URSX01000089.1 GCA_900550615.1 uncultured Eubacteriales bacterium | reverse complement strand
CCTGTTCAAGGTCGTTCCCGAGCTGATTGAGTCCATCAAGGCCCAGAAGGCCGCTCAGTAAGACTCTTTTTACCGATCAAAAAGGGCTGTCCCGTTTAGGGACAGCCCTTTTTACATGTGGGAAGCCGATTATTAGGTAAGCGATTCAAAAGAGTCTATGGAAGTAGGCGGAAGACCCTGCTGGGAACAGGAGGTGGTCAGGCAGCAGTATCGATAAATGAATAGGAAGGGGAAGTGGAGCTGAATATCAGCTAAAGTAAACTGAAAAATATCAATGGTTGAATATATATGGAAATATCATCGAATGACGAGGAGAGATAATTTTGACGGGCAGAAATATGCTGATACTGCGTCAGAACCCTTGAAAATACGGCAGATATTCCCTGCGAGACTTTTCTTGCCTGACCACATTACTACGCGAAAAAACTACTTTGTACCTGCCTGTGATGGATTTTCGAGGGATTTTTAGTTCTGGGTCACAGGAGGGTTGACATACGCCAAGATAAGAGGGGCAAAAAGCGCCGTAATGGTATGCTGACAGCCTCGCTTACCTGCGTTAACCAATGGTATAAGGGGAGAGAGGTAAGATAGAGATAGATCGCACCAGCAAAGTGAGATGCCGTTTGAAAAGGCATAAAAACAGACACGGGGATTGTATACGTGACAGAGCCTCCTTGTGCACCGGGCGAGCCCAAGATTGAAGGAGCCCCATAACAGAAAAACAAGCACAACCACCGTGCGGGCGGTTGTGCTTTCGGATTATATTTTCGGATGTATGAGATCACAATGGCATTGAACAGCTGGACAGTGTTCGCTTACGGTGAGAGCGGCAGGTAAATGTTTACCGGGCCCAGCATCGTTCGATAGGAGCCATCCACCAGGATCTGAAGGCTCTGCACACCATCCAGAGAGCACAGAGAGCGGACAAGCCCCTGCACCACCTGCTGTTGATTGACCGTTTCATCACACAGCAGCCGAAAAGCATGGGTGGAAAAATTCAGACAGCAAACCTCACCGTCCATCCATACACTGTCCTGAGTCACACCCTCCGGCAGCAGCGGAGAAAGTCCCTCGGTCTGCGGCCCCTCCAGCAGGGCGTCCATCACCCGACAGCAGCGATTTTCTCCCTCATAGATCAGCAGCTCCCGTTTCTCCGGCTGGAGCGCGCCTTCCTTATCCGGGAAATACAGCGTCACCGACACGGCCTTCACTACATCCTCTGAGCTGGTAAGCAGCACATCCTCCGTGGTAAATATCTGGACATCCCGGCCCGGTATGGGCTGGCCATCTACCAGGATCTGCAGCTGACGGACACCGGAGATCTGGGCGGCCGAAAGAGTGATGCAGTAATCCGCCACGGTCATATCAAGACCGGACAGAAGCCGGTAGCTCGAGGAGAAATCCAGCACCGCAAGACCATCTGAAACTGTGCACTGCAGCAGCACGGTTCCCTGGGGAATGGGGGAGGAAAAATTCAGCTGGTTATCCGGATTTTGCAGCAGTTGTACCACTTTTTTCACCTGGTCGGCGGCGTCCGCTCCCTCTTCCTGTGTCCAGTCTACGGCCTGAGAATGGATCACATCCCCGCCGGCTTCATAGGTCGGTGCAGGGTAAAAGAGACGCAGGATATGCCCATCCTTTTCATCCCGGGCACAGCCTGTCAGCAGCACCAGCAGCGCAATAAGCAGGGCTGCGGCCATGTATCGCTTTCTCATTCCGCCACCTCCGCCAGAGGGAATCGCACGACAAATTCTGTTCCGCCGCCCTCTCGGGAGGACACGGTAATTTTTCCGTTCCGGCGCTGCACTGTATCGCCCACGATGCTCAGCCCCAGGCCGGTGCCGCCGATCTGACGGGAGCGGGCCTTGTCCACCCGATAGAAACGCTCAAAGACATGGGGCATATCCTCGGCAGGGATGCCGATGCCGTTATCCGACACCGTTATCACCACCTGCGCACCGTCGATGGATACATCCGCCCGGACAAATCCGCCGGGGACGGTATATTTCACGCCGTTTTCCATGAGGTTATACAGGATCTGATGGATATCGCCCTCGGTGGCCAGCACGGCTGCAGCGGCATCGGCCTGGCAGGTCAGGGAAATGTTCCGCTGCCTGGCTACCGGCTGCAGCATCCGCACTGCCCGCTCCAAAACGGGCTTTACAGCCACCCGAACCGGCGGCTCCACCGCGCCGCTGTCGAGCCGGGTGAGACGCAGAAGATCCTCGGTGATGCGCTCCAGACGGCTGGCTTCGTCCCGGATATCCGACACAAATTCCCGGGTGGTTGCGGGATCGATGTCCTCCGTCTGCAGGATAGAGTCGGCCAGCAGCTTGATGCCCGCCAAGGGGGTTCTCATCTCATGGGAGGCATCGGACACGAAGCGGCGGCGAGCCTCCTCCGTGGTTTGCAGGCGGCCGGTGAGACTGTTGAACTCCGCGGCGATCTGGCCGATCTCGTCAGAGCCGTTTACCTGGGCCCGGTGGTTATAGGAGCCCTCCCGGACACTGCGGATGGCCTGGAGCAGGCGGCTGATGCGGCTGGTGAACATCCGCGAGAACAGCAGGCTGACACCGATGACCAGCACCGCTACCACCACGGAAATGGTCATCAGATTTTTCTCCAGACCCTTCAGCAGACCGCCCTGCTGGGCATCGTACTGATAGGCGTATACCACACCGATGATCTGGCTGCGGTATACAACAGGTGCTGCGGCCCGGCTCAGAAAAGCCTCTCCGTTATACACGCAGTAAAAGGTATCGTTGCCGTCCAGGGCCTGGGCAATCTCTGTGTAAAAGGCGTACTGCCCCCGGGCGTTTTCCTGCTGGCGGGTGTCATACAGCACCCGGGCCGTGGTGTCTGTGACCAGTACGCGGCTGGCACCTGTCTCCTCCAGACCGGACAGAGCCTTC
Organism: uncultured Eubacteriales bacterium; assembly: GCA_900550615.1. Lineage (GTDB taxonomy): Bacteria > Bacillota > Clostridia > Oscillospirales > Oscillospiraceae > Vescimonas. Next base: position 3,642 of record URSX01000089.1, on the reverse strand, counting down.
TCCACATTGCTCTCTGTCAGGGAGGAGAGGCCCGAGAGGGCCGACTCAATGACCTTCACGCTGCCGTTGAGGGATGTTTCCTTGGAGCGGAACACCAGGTTCTGCGACTCGATGAGCGGGTATGTATTCAAAATAATCAGCACCACCGCTATGATGGAGAGGTAGCTCAGGCCGATCTTAAATTGCAGACTGCTCTTCATTTTGAAAATAGTACCCCACTCCCCACTTGGTCAGGATATAACGGGGCTGAGCCGGGTCCGGCTCCAACTTCTCCCGCAGGCGGCGGATATGCACGTCCACCGTTCGGTAGTCCCCGGCGTAGGTATAGCCCCAGACCTGATCCATCAGTTTCTCCCGGCTGAACACATGCCGGGGATTCTTCATCAGCACCTCCAGCAGGTCGTACTCCTTTACCGTCAGATCCACCACGCGGCCCTGGCGCAGGGCCACACGCTGCCCCATGTCCAGCGTGAAATCACCGCAGGAGAGAAGGCTGCTCTCCTGTGCCTTCCGTCTCATCCCGGTGGAGCGGCGCAGAAGTGCCCGGATCCGGGCCTTCAGCTCCATAATGTTGAAGGGCTTGGTCACATAGTCGTCCGCCCCGCAGGCAAAGCCCATGATCTTGTCACTGTCCTCGCTTTTGGCCGTGAGCATAATCACAGGCACGTCGGAAAAAGTGCGGATCTCCATGCATGCCTCGCTGCCGGACTTTCCGGGCATCATCCAGTCGAGAATGATGAGGTCATACGCTTCCCGCCGGGCCATGTCCACCGCTGTGATGCCGTCGTAGGCGGCCTCTACCTCGTAGCCCTCATTCTGCAGGTTGAAGGTGATCCCCTTTACCAGCAGCTTTTCGTCGTCCACTACCAATATTTTCATTGCTGATCCTCCGTACAGACAAGGTATCGGATGCTCTCAATCAGGCTGGGCCCGATGCCCTTGACGTTGTCCAGTTCTTCGATGGCCTGAAAGGGGCCATGCTCCTCCCGATAGGCAATGATCCGCTGGGCCAGCTTGGGCCCGATGCCCTCCACCGCCACCAGCTCCTCCTGGGTGGCGGTATTGATATTCACCGGAATGATCTGCCGCTCTATGCTGCTCTCCCGCTCGGTGGTGATCTGCCACCAGGTGTCGGATGTTCTGGCATTTTTATACAGAAGCATCCCGAGAATAAAAACAAGGGCCAGCAGGAAAAGCAGTTTTTCGGTTTTTGTGAGCTTAAATCTGACTTTCACTGTTGACTCCACCTTATTTTTTGCTTATAATTTAGCCATAAGTCTGTAAATTATGATGCTGCCGTTTTCGTTTTCCGGCGAATCCGGGGAAAATGGCGCGAGAAGAAAGTATAATAACCATCTTACCGGTATTATACCATAGATTGGGAGAAACGACTATGAAAATTCGCCGCGTTTTATCTGTTTTTTTGCTTTCCGTCCTTTTGACGGCTCTGTGCTTGACGCCCCAGGCCCTGGCGCTGGAGGCTCCCAGCCTGGATGCAAAATGCGCCCTGCTGATGGATGAGACCGCCGGGAGGATGCTCTACGGACACAACGAAAAGGAAAAGGCCTACCCGGCCAGCATCACCAAGATCATGACCGCACTGCTGGTGCTGGAGGCTGTGGATCGGGGGGAGCTGTCCCTGACGCAGAACATTACCGCATCCGCCACGGCTGTCAGCAGCATCGACGAGGACAGCAGCACCGCCGGCATCGAGGCCGGAGAGGTGCTGACAGTGGAGCAGCTGCTCTACTGCCTGCTGGTGGTTTCGGCCAATGAGGCGGCCAATGTTCTGGCGGAGGCTGTATCCGGCTCCATTGGGAGCTTTGTGGATCTGATGAACCAGCGGGCCCAGGAGCTGGGCTGCGAGGGGACGCATTTTGCAAACACCAACGGACTCCACAATCCCCAGCACTATACCACCGCATGGGACATCTATCTCATCGCCCACGAGGCCATGAAGCACGACCTGTTCATGACCATATGCGGCAGCAAATCCTACGACGTGCCGGCGACCAACAAATCCGACGCCCGGGAGCTGCACTCCACCAATGCGCTCATCTCCAACTGGCGCGTGCTGGGCTACATATACGACTATGCCGACGGCCTGAAGACCGGATACACCGATGAGGCGGGCCGGTGCCTGGTGGCCTCAGCGCTGAAGGACGGGCGCAGGCTGGTTTCCGTGGTGCTGGGCTGCGGCACAAAGGAGATCGGCGGCGAAACAAAGACCATGAGCTTTGTGGACTCTGCCACACTGCTGGACTGGGGCTACAACAGCTTTACCAGCAAGACCGTGTTCACCAAGGAGGATCTGATCCAGGAGGTGCCGGTGGCGCTGAGCAAGGAGACCAACGCCGTACTAGTGCACACCGCCGAGGATGTGGAGCTGCTTCTGCCCAACGATGTGACCCCGGAGATGCTGGAGCGTAAGGTCACGGTATACGGCGGCACAGCCTATGCCCCCATTGAGGCCGGGCAGGAGCTGGGCGAGATGACCCTCTCCTATGACGGAGTGACCTACGCCACGGTGAAGCTGCAGGCGGCCGACAGCGTGAGCGTAAACCGGTTTTTGCAGGGCAAATACCTGATCGGCCAGTTCTTTTCCAAGACCATTGTGAAGATATTGCTGGTGGTGGTGATCCTGCTGGTGATCCTGATCGTGGTCTGGCTGAAGGTGCTGCGTCCCAAGAATCGCTACGGGTCAAGCCGTAGAAAGCGCGGAAGCTTCCGCAACTATCGCGGCAGACGCAGAAAATAATGAAACCGGGCAGACGCCATGATTCATGGCGTCTGCCTTATTGGGAAAGGGAACCATATGTCATACGATGCGCTCAAAATCCTATATGAAGACCCATACCTGCTGGTGTGTGTAAAGCCCGTGGGGGTCTTATCCGAGGACAGCAGCTCCGGCGCGTCTATGCCGCGCCTCCTGCGGGAGCACTATGCGGCCCGGCGGGAGCCGGACTACATTGCTACGGTGCATCGGCTGGACAAGGTAACAGGAGGGCTGATGATCTTTTCCCGGCGTAGGGACGTTACCGGAAAGCTCACAGCCGCCGTGGCAGAGCACAGGGTAGTGAAGGAGTATCTGGCCGTTCTCCGGGGGCATCCGGCGGAAAGGGAGGCGGAGATGACGGACCTTTTGTTCCGGGATGCGGCCAAAAACAAAAGCTATGTAGTTAAGCGGATGCGCAAGGGGGTGCGGGAGGCCAAGCTGACCTACCGGGTGGTGGACGAAACGGAGGAGCTGACCCTTGTGCGCGTCCGCCTGCACACGGGGCGCACCCACCAGATCCGCGTGCAGTTCTCCTCCCGGGGGCTGCCGCTGCTGGGGGACATCCGGTACGGCAGCAAGGATCCCCGGTGCTCACCCGCCCTGTGGTCATACCGGCTGGCGCTGACGCACCCGATCACGGGAGACAGGATCGACATCACCCAGCCGCCGCCGATGCAGTATCCATGGGACCTGTTTTCCGGCGAGGAATTGCAGAAATGACATATCCCCGAAGCGAAAGGCATCGCTTCGGGGATATGTCAGCGTATAAAAAAGCCTCGCAGAGTTCGCGTCCGCAGACGCGAAAAGTTGGGATCATTTTCTCTCGCGACCTGTGCGTGAGAGAAAATACCTCTCAGGCTGCCAGT
>URSX01000088.1 GCA_900550615.1 uncultured Eubacteriales bacterium | reverse complement strand
TTCGCTGCTTCTGCCACTGGCAGCGCTCAGTTCGCTCCCCGACGCCCCGCTTTACCGCACTTTTTATCACGCATTCGCCCTGCGCAATCCCATAAAATCCGATGAATCAATCCTTTCACAAAGGAGAAACGATATGAGTAAAAAACCCCAATACGATCCGGAGGAGATCCGGTATCCCCAGCAGCACATTGTGGAGTCGCCCCTGGTGCCGGAGATGGAGAAGTCGTACATCGAGTACGCCATGTCCGTTATCGTGGGCCGGGCGCTGCCCGACGTGCGGGACGGCCTGAAGCCCGTCCACCGGCGTATCCTCTACGCCATGTACGAGGACAATCTGACCTCTGACCGGCCCTTTAAGAAGTCCGCCACCTGCGTGGGCGATGTGCTGGGCCGGTATCATCCCCACGGCGATGCGTCGGTGTACGACGCCCTGGTGCGCCTGGCCCAGGACTTTTCCATGCGCTATATGCTGGTGGACGGCCACGGCAACTTCGGCTCCGTGGATGGCGACCCCGCCGCCGCCTACCGCTACACCGAGGCAAGACTCTCCAAAATCTCCAACGAGATGCTCCGGGACATTGAAAAGGACACTGTGGACTGGGACCCTAACTTCGACGAGAGCCGGAAAGAGCCCCGGGTGCTGCCCGCGCGCTTTCCCAACCTGCTGGTGAACGGCTCCTCCGGCATCGCCGTGGGTATGGCCACCAATATTCCGCCCCACAACCTGCGGGAGGTCATCGGCGCGTGCATCTGCGTGCTGGACGACCCCAACGCCACCCTGGCAGACCTCATGGAGCACATCAAGGGCCCTGATTTCCCCACAAAGGGCATCATCATGGGCCGCAGCGGCATCCGCGCTGCCTACGCCACGGGCCGGGGCCGGCTGGTGGTCCGCGCCCGGCACGAGTTTGAGGAGTTCGGCAAGGACCGCACCCGCATTGTCATCACGGAGCTGCCCTACCAGGTGAACAAGCGGATGCTCATTAAGAACATCGCCGAGCAGGTGGAGGACAAGCGCCTGGACGGCATTTCCGACATCCGGGACGAGTCCGACCGCAACGGCATGCGCATGGTCATTGAGCTGAAGCGGGACGCCAATCCCCAGGTGGTGCTCAATCGCCTGTTTGCTCAGTCTCAGCTGCAGACCACTTTTGCCATCAACATGCTGGCGCTGGTGGACAACCAGCGCCAGCCGAAGATTCTGTCCCTGCGGCATATTATTGACGAGTATCTGAACTTCCAGGAAGAGATCATCATCCGCCGGACAAAATTCGACCTGAACAAGGCCCTGGAGCGGGCCCATCTGCTGGAGGGCCTGCTCATTGCCCAGGACAACATTGATGAGGTTATCAAGATCATCCGAGAGAGCTACGACGATGCCCGGGAAAATCTGATGGCCCGCTTCGGGCTGGATCAGGTTCAGGCCCAGGCCATTTTGGATATGCGCCTGAAGGCCCTCCAGGGCCTCGACCGGGAGAAGCTGCAGAAGGAGTACGACGACCTGGAGGAGAAGATCGCCTATTTCCGCCGGGTGCTGTCCGACGATGCCCTGGTGCGGCAGATTCTCAAGGAGGAGCTGTCCGCCCTGGCCGAGAAGTTCGGCGACGAGCGCAAGACCGAGATCCAGGATGTGGAGGACGAGATCGATATCGAGGACCTCATCGAGGAGGAGCAGTGCGTCTTTACCCTCACCAAGGCCGGGTACATTAAGCGCACCCCTGTCAGCGAGTACGCCGCCCAGAGCAAGGGCGGCATGGGCAAGAAGGGTATGTCCACCCGGGAGGAGGACGAGGTGGTGTCGGTGTTCACCGCATCCACCCATGACTATATCCTCTTCTTCACCGACACCGGCAAGGTCTACCGCAAGAAGGGCTATCAGATTCCCGAAAGCGGTAAGACCGCCAAGGGCATCAATATGGTCAATGTCATTCAGGTGGAGACCGGTGAAAAGGTGCAGGCCATGCTCCACTTCCGTGAGACGGAGGATAAGCCCCTGTACCTGTTCATGACCACGAGAAACGGCACCGTGAAGCGCCTGCCCGTGGAACAGCTGAAGAACATCCGACAGAGCGGTATCCGCGCCCTGACCCTGGACGAGGACGACCAGCTGATCAGCGTGAAGGAGACCGACGGCGAGCAGGATATCCTCATCGCCACCCACGACGGCCAGGCGGTACGCTTCCACGAGAGCGATGTACGTCCCATGGGGCGCACGGCTGTGGGCGTGCGTGGTATCCGGCTCCGGGAGGGCGACTATGTGGTGGGAGCCTCCAAGGCCGAGCCGGGCAAGACGGTCCTCACCATCACCGAGCGCGGCTACGGCAAGCGCACCCCTGTGGAGGAGTACCGAATCACCAGCCGCGGCGGCCTGGGCATCCGCAACTATATGGTCACGGAGAAGACCGGTCCCATTGTGGGCATCAAGGTGGTGGACGGCACGGAGGATCTGCTGCTGGTGACAGAGAGCGGTATCCTCATCCGCACCCCGGTGCAGAACATCCGCGTGGCGGGCCGTGCCACCCAGGGCGTTATCGTCATGCGCTTTAAGACCGAAGGCGACCGGGTCATCTCCATGGCCCTGGCTGACCCGGAGGAGCAGGCCGAAACGGCGGAGGAATAATGGACATTTCCCTGCATATCATCGCCCATATCCGCACGGATCTGCCGGAGAAATTCGGTGTGCCCCGGCAGAGCGGCCTGGTGCCGGAGTTGGGGGGGACTGTGGTGTTTGAGCCGGAATACAGAAATCCGGATGCCCTTCGGGGACTGGAGGGATTTTCCCACCTGTGGCTGATTTTCCAGTTCCACCGGGCGGTGCGGGAGGAGTGGTCGCCCACGGTGCGGCCGCCTCGGTTGGGGGGCAACCGCCGTATGGGTGTGTTCGCCACCCGGTCGCCCTTCCGGCCCAATGCCATCGGCCTGTCCTGCGTGGCGCTGAAGGGGCTGCGGCAGGATGAAAAGCTGGGCCCGGTGATCGATGTCAGCGGCGCCGATCTGGTGGACGGCACGCCGATTCTGGACATCAAGCCCTACCTGCCCTATGCCGACTGCCGCGTGGATGCCACCGGGGGCTTTACCGACCCTCTGGGAGGGCAAACCTTGCAGGTAGAATGCAATCCGGCGCTGCTGGCGGGCTTGACCGAAGAACAGAGAGCGGGCCTCCGGGGCGTTCTATCCTGCGATCCCCGACCTCGGTATCAGGAGGACCCGGAAAGAATCTACGGTCTGACCTTTGCCGGAAGAAATGTCAGGTTCACCGTGGACGGCGGCGTGCTGACGGTGGTGGCGGTGGAAGAGTAAAAGGGGAGGGGAGCTAAGGACGCGGCGCACCAACCCCTTTCGTAGGGGTGACCCTCGCGGTCGCCCGCCGTACCGTACCTCCCGGGCGGATAGAGTCGTCCGCTCGATGTGCCGCGCCATTGGCGGGGCACACGGGCCCTGCCCTACAAACGGTTTCGTTATTTCACCGTAGGGCGGGGTGACCACACCCCGCCGTTCGATAGATGCATCATGAGCCGAGGCAAGTTGATTCTCAAGGAGCTATTATGAAAACTGTAATCATCTATACTGACGGCGCTTGCTCCGGCAATCCCGGGCCCGGGGGCTGGGGGGCGATCCTGGAGTGGAACGGTGTCGAGAAGGAGATCTCCGGCGGCGCGCCGGACACCACCAACAACCGCATGGAGCTCACCGGCGTCATCGAGGCCCTGTCGCTGCTGAAGGAGCCGTGCATCGTGGAGCTTTACAGCGACAGCAAGTATGTCATCGATGCCCTGGAAAAGGGATGGGTCTACGGCTGGAAGAAAAAAGGCTGGGTCAAAAGCGACAAGAAGCCCGCCCAGAACGTGGATCTCTGGGAGCAGCTGCTGCCCCTCATCGCCCGGCACGATGTCCGCTATCACTGGGTCAAAGGCCACGCCTCCAACGCCAAGAACAACCGCTGCGATGAGATGGCCGTGGCTCAGAGCCGGCGGTTCTGAGATTTGTTCACAAATTGTTCACCGGGAATTTATTGTTTTGCCATATTTACAAAGTATAGTATGAGCATACAAAGAACCTTTCCAAAAGTGATTTTCTCTCTCTCCTAACACACAACAGAAAACCCTCCCGTCCTATGGCGGGAGGGTTTTCTGTATATAGAGCAGAATAGAGAACTGATTGCTTGCATTTTGCCGCGCAATGCCGTACAATAGCTGCAAGAAAATCACAGGGAGGCGCAATTTTATGGATTTTAACCCCCAAATGCAGCTGGCGGGCCTGCTGGAATGGATGGCTGACCAGATGAAAAACTGCCACGGGCAGACGGCGGTCATCGGCATCTCCGGCGGCAAGGACAGTTCCACCGTGGCGGCTCTGGCCGTGGCGGCCTATGGACGGGAGAACGTGTACGGTGTGCTGATGCCCGACGGCGTGCAGCCGGATATCGACTATTCTCAGGGCCTGGTGGAGCATCTGAACATCCCCCACTGCACCATCAACATCCATGACGCGGTGCAGGGCGTTCTGAACGAGATGAAGAAGGCGGGGCTGGAGCCCAGCCGCCAGACCACGGTGAATCTCCCCTCCCGCATCCGCATGTCCACCCTCTACGCCGTGGCCCAGTCCCTGCCTGGGGGCACGGTGATCAACACCTCCAACCTCTCCGAGGACTGGGTGGGCTACTGCACCATTTATGGCGACAGCGCCGGGGCCTTCTCGCCCCTGGGCATGTACACCACGGAGGAGGTCATCGCCCTGGGCCGCGCTCTGGGTCTGCCGGAGCATTTCCTGCAAAAGCCCCCCTCCGACGGTCTCACCGGCCTCACGGACGAGGACAACCTGGGCTTTACCTACCACGCCGTCAATGAGTATGTCCGCCGGGGCGTGTGCGACCCGGAGATCAAAGAGCAGATCGACCGGAAGCACCGGGCCAGCCGCTTCAAGTTCGCCACCATTCCCGTGTATCACAACGGGCTGCCCATGGCCCTGGAGGAGGAGACGGACTACTATAAGTAAGGCAAAAAAACGGCCCGCCGTCCCGGGCCGCACTTGATAGAGCGTATATTTCTGTTCAAATGAGTATAGAAAGGGTGCTGCCACAAGCGGTCAGCCCTAACGAAGTGAACTTAAGGTTTTATAGAAACCGTCACCGGCCAGGGTGACGGTTTCTTCTATATATGCGTCTATGCTGGCACCATATCCACCACCGAGATCATGCCGAAGTCGAGAATTTCCCCCGTTTTGAAGGCGAGGGGCCGGTGGAAGATGGGGCCGTCTGTGACCGGGGTGTGGTATTCGCCGCTTTCGCCGCAGCTGTAGGACATGACAAATTTCATTTTTCCTCCGATTCTCCTCTATCCTCACTTACTGTAATGCGTCCCCACCCAGTGACGGGTGTGCTCTATGAAGCGGCGGGTGGACAGGGACAGGGCGTTTTTGTCCTTCACCGCAATGCCGATGTTGCGGTAAAACGCCTGGGGCAGGGGGCAGGCCACCAGGGGATAGGGGCAGTGCTCCAGCTCCAGCTCCGGCATGATGCTGATGCCCAGGTCGTTGGAGACCATGGCCAGGATGGACAGGTCGTCCCGCAAAATGTACTGGATGTTGGGCCGCACCTGCAAGCGGTCCAGCACCGCCTGGACCTCGTAGTCGTCCCCCTCCTGTAAGAAGATGAACGGCTCCGTGGACAGAGCCTCCAGGGGGAAGGGGTCCCGCCCGGCCAGGGGGTGGCCGTAGGACACGATGACCCGCCACTGATCCCGGTGCAGCAGCCAGGTGTCCAGAGACTGGGCCGTGGGCAGACTCACGAAGCAGCAGTCCGCCTGGCCGCTGAGCACCGCCTCCTCCAGCTCCGCGTTTTCCACGAAGGTCAGCAGCTCAAACTCAATGTGCGGGTGCTCCTCCCGGAACGACTTCAGCAAATACGGCAGCCACTGCACCGACACACTGTTGAACGTGGCCACCCGCACCAGGCCCGTGTCCAGGCCCCGGAGGTCGGCGGCCTTCTGCTCCAGCCGGTGGGCATCGTCCCACAGGGTCTGGATGTACGGCAGCAGGGCCCGGCCGTCCGCCGTCAGAGTCACGCCGCCCCGGTTGCGCACAAACAGCGGCACGCCCAGCTCGTTTTCCAGGGCGGCAATGGTGTGGCTGACGCCGGATTGGGTGAAGTGCAGTTCCTCCGCCGCCCTTGTGAAGCCGCCGCAGGCGGCCACCGTCAGAAAGACCTGATATTTTGTTATGCTCACGCGGACACCCCCTTTTCTGTCAGTGTAGCATAGTTTGCGGCTATGCACAAGAAAATTTCATCAAATGGATGAATAACATTCGTTTTACAAATTGCTAAGTTTCTGCTAATATAAAATCAACCAGTAAGCTTACGAAAAACAAATCGAAATGAGGAGGTCAGATGTATGTTCCTGAATATTATTTTGGCCGCTTTGGCCGGTATGCTGGCGATCGTAGGCATCGTGTCCCTGGCTGCCCGCAATAAGTAATCGTTCATACTTTTCTTTTCCATACATTCTTCCCCTTCCCCTAAAAGGGCAAAACCGCCGCTTCCGCCAGAAGCGGCGGTTTTGCTGTGCCTGACGAAAACCTCTCCTGTCATTCCGAGGAGCGAAGCGACGTGGGAATCCGTTCCCCCG
>URSX01000087.1 GCA_900550615.1 uncultured Eubacteriales bacterium | reverse complement strand
ATGTTTTCCAGCACGATGTTTTTCTCAGCCAGCCAGCGGTTTATGATGTGCTTATATGTGAAGAAGAGCAAGAAGCTGCTGAAGTTTATTCTGGATGACGGCACCGGCGAAGACCGGGTGATCCTCTCTGGCATTCACGAGTATTACGAGCCGGAGGAGCTGGTTGGAAAGACCTGCATCGCCATCACCAACCTGCCCCCGAGAGCGATGATGGGTATCGACTTCTGCGGTATGCTGCTCTCCGCTGTGCATCACGAAAACGGCGAAGAAAAGCTCCACTTGCTGATGGTCGATCCTCACATTCCCGCCGGCGCAAAGCTCTATTAAAAAAACTAAGGTCCTGCACCCGAACAGGTGCAGGATCTTCTTTTTGGTCCCGGCGGCGCAAAAATACGGGACTTCCTGGCCTCAAACCATTGACTTTGTTCGGCGATACAGGTACAATCATCTCACTATCTTGTGATATTCCGGCGAAAACGTGTCCGCTCCGGCGGGTGAAGCCGGGCAGGGCGGGGACGGCTTTCCAAAGGGGAGTACGATACCCGTGACCGCGAGGGAGGAACAGCGGATGAACAGCAAGAAGACGGTTCTGATTACGGACGACTCCAAGACCAACCAGGAGCTGCTGACAGCGATCCTGGGGGATAAATATCAGTACCTCTATGCTGAAAACGGTGCCCAGCTCATTGAAATGCTGGGCAGCGGCGTGGAGGCCGATATCATCCTGTTGGATATCAATATGCCCTATGTGGACGGATTTCAGGTGTTGCAGGTCATGAGTCAGCGGCACTGGCTGGAAGAGACACCTGTGGTGATGATTTCGGCGGAGGACGATCATGTTTTCCTCCAGCGGGCGTATGCCCTGGGGGCGGCGGATTATATCCCCCGGCCCTTTTCCTCGGTGGTGGTGCAGTGCCGCGTGGAAAACACCCTGGCCCTTTATACCAAGCAGCGCCAGCTGGTGCAGCTGGTGGAGGAGCAGGTGTACCAGCGGGAAGAGCTCAACAATGCTATGATCGATATCTTCAGCCGTACCGTCGAGCTGCGCAACAATGAGTCCGGCAAGCATACCCGCAGCGTGCATACGATCACCGAGCTTCTTCTGCGCCGTCTTGTGCAGATTACGGACCGCTATGCCCTTAATGAGCGCACCATCTCCATGATCGGCACCCTGTCGTCCATGCATGATATCGGCAAGATCGTCATACCCGAGGAGATTCTCAATAAGCCCGGCAAACTGACGGATGAGGAGTTCGAGATCATGAAGACCCACACCGTCCGGGGCGATGAGATCATCGGCACCGTGTCCGTTTCTCAGAACGCTCCGGCCATCCGCATGGCCCGGGAAATCTGCCGCTGGCACCACGAGCGCTGGGACGGCCGGGGCTATCCCGACGGGCTGGTGGGGGACGAGATCCCCATTTCGGCCCAGGCGGTGTCCATGGCGGACGTATACGATGCCCTGACCAGTGACCGGTGCTATAAGAGTGCCATCCCTCACGAGCAGGCGGTGGAGATGATCTGCCGGGGAGAGTGCGGCGCGTTCAATCCGCTGCTGGTGCAGTGTCTGCAAGACATAGCGCCCCGCCTGCGGGAGATCTCCGGCGGCGCTGTGGGCAGGTTCGACTATGCCAGCGAGGCCCAGACCCTTACCTCCGAGATGCTGGCGGATCGAGAGCTGCCTTTGGATGATCGCACCCGACGTTTGCTGGCCAATGAGAGGGAGAAAAAAGAGTTTTTCAAGGCCCAGTCCGGTGGTATCCAGTTTGAATATGACTGCCTCTCCGGCAAGGTCAGCCTGACGGTCTGGCGTGCCGGGGAGAGGCGCACCCAAGAGCTGTACGCCGCCGAGAGGGACAGCATCCATTTTCTCTCCCGAGAGGATCAGAGCACGCTGGTAGACAAGGTCTGCCGCACCACCCGCGACAGCACGGATGTCACCATGACGGTGCTGGCACCGGCGGATGGGGAGCACCGCTGGCATCGACTTACAGCCCGGACTGTGTGGCCCCTGCGGGGAGACAGCTATATCTGCGTTCTGGGCCAGTTCACGGATATCCATGATCAGGTGACCTGCGCGGGCCTGGGCCAGCTGCTGGGGCAGGTGCCGAACGGAAAAACGATCCCGGATTTTCTGCGCAATATCTTCAGCGTGGTGCGCCTGGTGGATCCCTCGGATTTCAGCGTCCTGAAGATCGATGAAGACGGACAGCTGGTGACGGCTGGCGAAAAGTGCTATCAGCGCTGGAACCGCGATTGCTGCTGCGAGAACTGCTCTTCCCGCCAGGCGATGAAATGCAAGGGGATTATGACCAAGCTGGAGCTTCAGGGCAATGATCTTTACTCCGTTATCTCCAAGTATATCCCCATCAACGGCCGGGACTGTGTGCTGGAGATGGCCTTCAGCATATCCGACGGCGGTGCCGGCGGCCAGGAGCCGCCCCTGCCGGATCGCACCCGTCTGCTGCTCCTGAGCCTGTATAAGGATCCCCTTACGGGTGCCTACGCCCGCGCCTATCTGGAGGACTTCCGGTCCGGCCTGGAGAAGGCGGACGCGGTGGCGGTGGTCGATATCGACAATTTCAAGCACATCAACGACAGCCTGGGCCATCCGGTGGGCGACAAGGCCCTGCGGCACATTGCCGGTATCATCGATGCCGCCGTGGGCGACCGGGGCGTGGTGATCCGCTACGGTGGGGATGAGTTCCTACTGGTGTTCCATGAAATAGAGGAGCCGGCCTTCTTCCGGCTCCTGCAGGAGATCGAGGATAAAGTCAGTGCCTCCTGTCTGGAGGGCTATCCGGCCCTTCGTCTGGGCGTCAGCATCGGCGGCGCTTACCGTGCCGGTTCGCTGACGGAATCCATCGTCCGTGCGGACAGGGAGATGTACCGGAATAAATCTGCCTGCAAGCAGAAACGGGACTGAGCGCCGATCGGAGCGTCGATCAGGCGAAATCCCTTGACAGGGCGGCACCGCTCGTCTACAATAAATCCGCAACTGCATACCGTTCCTGCCACCGGGTAGAGAATGTTCAGCATTCGATCACGCATCGTTAGGTCTTAGAAGATGCGCGGTCGGATGCTTTTTTTGAGATCGGAAAGGAGAAAATCATCATGCTGCGCCACCCCTTCCGGGGCAACCGCGCCCAGGTGCAGGTGAACCGCATCTCCCGCCGGGAGCATGTGTTCATGTGGCTGCTGACGGCTGCGGTGACGGCGGGCTTTTACTTCATTCTCCGGGCCCTGGGCACGGCCAATCTCCTGCCCAGCACCGTGTCCGTGACTACCAGCTTCCTGGCGGTGTATCTCACCTTCCGCCGCAGCCCGCTCTATGCTCTGGGCTACGCGGCCAATGATGTGGTGCTCATCGTGCTGTGGCTGCTGGCGGCCCGGGCGGACCGGGGCTATCTGTCCGTGGTGGTGTGCTTCGCGGCGTTCCTGGCCAATGACCTATACGGCTTTATCAACTGGCGCAGGATGGAAAAAATGCAGACACAGGCCTGCCAAAAAAGTGCATAAAACATTCTTTTTGCCGCGGGCACTGGGCCTGCGGCAAAAAATTTTCTTGACATCGCAAAAAAATACTGCTTTATTATATAGGTATATGACAACCTGTGAGTCTGAAAGGAGGCCGGCGTTTATGGAACGCATCACATCCCGGAGCAACGCCCTGCTCACCCATATCCGCCGCCTGGCATCCTCCGGCGGCTATCGCCGTCAGTGCGGCGAGTATCTGGGGGACAGCCCCAAGCTGCTGCAGGAGGCCCTTGCCTGGGGGGCGGAGCTTGTGGCCGTGGTGTGCGGCGACGGGGTGGAGCTGCCGCCGCTGCCTGCGTCCGTGCGCGCGGTGCGGGTGCCGGCAGACGTGATGGCCTCTGTTTCCCCCATGAAAACCCCTCAGGGTGTTCTGTTCACCTGCCGCATGCCCGGACTGACTCTGCCGGAAAAGCTCACAGGCAGACGCTATGCCGTGCTGGAGGGAGTGCAGGACCCCGGCAACGTGGGCACCGTCCTGCGCACGCTGGACGCCTTTGACGGCGACGGGCTGATCCTTTTGCCCGGCTGCGCCGATGTGTACAGTCCCAAGACCCTGCGCGCATCCATGGGGGCGGTGTTCCGCCGCCCGGTGTGGGCCTGCACGGCTCTGGAGCTGCGCGCCGCGCTGGACCGCAGCGGTCTGCCTCTCTACGGCGCTGCCCTGCGCCAGGATACGCAGGATGCCCGGCGCGTGGATTTTTCCCGCTGCGCCGTGGCTATCGGCAGCGAGGGACGGGGCCTGACGCAGGAGCTGCTGGATCTGTGTGACGGCACGGTGCGCATCCCCATGTCCCCCCGGTGCGAGTCGCTGAATGCCGCCGTGGCCGCCTCCGTTCTTTTGTGGGAGGCGTACCGGTGTGAGGAGGGGGAGTAGAGCATGTCGGGACTGAAATACTGGGTGTGGCTCACGGCGCTGCCGGGTCTCAGCGGGCAGAGCCGCCGGGCACTGCTGGAGCACTTCGGCTCTCCCGAGTCGGTTTACTATGCCGAGCCGCCGGAGCTTTTACAGGTGGAGGGCGTTACCGCCGAGCAGGTGCGCCTTCTGTCGGATAAGTCCCTGGCCGCAGCCGACAGGATATTGGAGGACTGCGCTCGTAAGGATATTTTCCTGCTGACCATGCAGGATGTGCTCTATCCCCAGCGCCTGCGCAATATTTACGATCCGCCTTTGCTGCTCTACGGAAAGGGAGCCATGCCCCTGTTCGACGAGGAGGTGGCGGTGGCCGTGGTGGGCACCCGCCGCTGTACGCCCTATGGGGTCCGCACGGCGGAGCGCTTCGGCTTTGAGATGAGCAAGCAGGGAGCGCTGGTGGTCTCGGGCCTGGCCCGGGGCATTGACGCGGCGGCGCACCTGGGTGCGCTGCGGGCCGGCGGCCTGACCGCCGCCGTGCTGGGCTGCGGTGTGGACGTGGTATATCCCACGGAAAACGACAGACTCTATGAGGATGTGGCCGCCTCCGGTGTGCTTTTGTCGGAGTATCCGCCGGGTGCGGAGCCGCTGGCCTGGCACTTTCCGGCCCGCAACCGGATCTTAAGCGGCCTGTGCCTGGCCGCCCTGGTGGTGGAAGCGCCGGAAAAGAGCGGTGCGCTCATCACCGCTGCCACAGCCCTGGAGCAGGGACGGGACGTGTTCGCCATTCCCGGCCAGCTGGACGCGGAGAACAGCGTGGGCTGCAACCGCCTCATCCGGGACGGCGCGGGCCTTGCCACGGAGAGCTGGGACGTTCTCCGGGAATATCAGAACCGCTACCCTCATAAACTGCACCCGGACGGGGAAAAGCTGCCGCCGCTGCCGAAAAAGAGCGACATTTTCTATCCCGAGCGCAGCAAAAAGCCCAAGACGGCTCCCTCGGGCCTGCCGGTGATCAACGTCCGGCGCAACGCGGAGGGTCTGACGGATGACCAGATCAAGGTCCTGCAGATTCTGGATGATAAGGTACCCATGCTGACGGATGACATCGCCCTGCGGGCTAATGTGCCGGTGCGGCGGATCCTGTCGGCGGTGACAATGTTGGAAATTGACGGCTACACCCGCCAGGAGGGACTGCGCAAGTTCGTCCGGACGGTGGAAGTCGAAGACACAAAGGAGTAACAGAGCATTATGGCAAAAAAGGCTGCAAAAAACCTGGTGATCGTGGAGTCCCCGGCCAAGGCGAAGACCATTGGCAAGTATCTGGGTCCGGATTACCAGGTCATGGCAAGCATGGGCCATCTGCGGGATCTGCCCAAGAGCAAGATCGGCGTGGATGTGGACAAGGATTTTGAGCTGGATTATAAGCCCATCAAGGGCAAGGAGGAGATCATCCGGGAGCTGAAGAAGGCGGCGGACAAGGCCGACATGGTCTATCTGGCCACCGACCCGGACCGTGAGGGAGAGGCCATCAGCTGGCATCTGAAGTACCTGCTGGATCTGGACGACGCCAAGACCCGCCGGGTCACCTTCAACGAGATCACCAAGAAGGTGGTGCAGGAGAGCATCGCCGCGCCCCGGCGCATCGACCAGGATCTGGTGGATGCCCAGCAGGCCCGGCGTGTGCTGGACCGCATTGTAGGCTACCGGCTCTCACCTCTGCTGTGGAAGAAGATCCGCCGGGGCCTGTCAGCGGGGCGGGTGCAGTCGGTTGCTATGCGGCTGGTTGCCCAGCGGGAGAAGGAAATCGAGAATTTTGTGCCCCAGGAATACTGGACGCTGGATGCACTGCTGAAAAAGCAGGGCCTGAGCACTGTGTTCAAGGCGCACTATTACGGCAAGAACGGGAAGAAGTATGAGCCCGCCTCCGAGACTGAGACCCAAGAAATCTGCCGGGAGGTGCAGGCCCAGCCTTTCACCGTCAAGAGTGTGAAGCGGGCGGATAAGCAGCGCTCGCCGTCGCCTCCCTTCACCACCTCCACCCTCCAGCAGGAGGCCTCCCGCAAGCTGAATATGACCCCCCGGCGCACCATGGCCATCGCCCAGCAGCTGTATGAGGGCGTGGAGATCACCGGCGAGGGTGCCGTGGGTCTGATTACCTACATGCGTACCGACTCTCTGCGCATCTCCCACGAGGCGCAGGTGGCGGCCCGCAGTCTCATTGACAGCCGCTACGGCAGCAATTACCGCCCGGATTCCTTCCGCCAGTACAAGGCCAAGGCCGGGGCTCAGGATGCCCACGAGGCCATCCGTCCCAGCAATGTCGCCCTGACCCCCGAGCAGGTGAAGGGCGACCTCACCGGCGAGCAGTACCGGCTGTACCGCCTGATCT
>URSX01000086.1 GCA_900550615.1 uncultured Eubacteriales bacterium | reverse complement strand
CTGAGCCTGATGCTCATGCTGCTCACCGGCATAAATGTGAAGACGCTTCAGAGAGTCCTTGGTGACGATGTTGCGGGGCATCATGCCGCGCACGGCCACACGGACGGCCACCTCGGGCTTTTCCTGCATGAGGATGCGGTACTTGGTCTCCTTCAGGCCGCCCACCCAGCCGGAGTGGGTGCGATAGTACTTCTGCTCCATCTTGTTGCCGGTGAGGATGGCCTTGCCGGCGTTGATGACGATGACGTTGTCGCCGCAGTCGGCGTGGGGAGTATAGGTGGGCTTGCCCTTGCCGCGCAGCAGGTCGGCCACGATGACGGCGGTCTTGCCCAGGGGCTTGCCGGCGGCATCAACGACGTACCACTTGCGGACGATGTTGCCCTTGTTTGCCATAAAAGTGGACATGGTGTTTTTCCTCCAGTATAATAATGTATTGCTTTACTTTTTCGTGCTCCCTTGGTAAAATCGGGAGAGAGAAAACAGAAACCAATGCGCTCAGCACGCAAAGATATTTATAGCACTTTATCCGTTGCTTGTCAACATGAAATTAATTTACGGCAACAACATCTGCGATTATCTCTTGTTTTCTTCGATTATCTTCTGTTTTCTCACATTGCATTTTACATTTTTGGAGGGATGACCCTATGCAGCATATTCTGGGCCTGGTGCGCCGTTGCGTGGAGGACTATCACATGATCGACCCCGGGGAGACCGTGGCCGTGGGCGTGTCCGGCGGCAAGGATAGTCTTCTGACCCTTGCAGCCCTGGCACAGCTGCGCAGGTTTTACCCGGTACCCTTTCAGGTGCATGCCATCACCCTGGAGACGGGGACACCGGGCATGAGCTTCGACGCCGTGGCGGACCTGTGCCGGGAGCTGGAGGTGCCGTACACGCGCATTTCCGTGCCGGTTTATCAGATTGTGTTTGAGGAGCGAAAGGAGAAAAATCCCTGCTCCCTGTGCGCCAAGCTCCGCCGGGGCAGCCTGAATACCGCCCTCAATGACCTGGGCATCTCCAAGACCGCCCTGGGCCACCACTTTGACGATGCGGTGGAGACCATGCTGATGAACCTGCTATTTGAGGGACGCATTGGCTGCTTCCAGCCGGTGACGTACCTGGACCGCAGCGGCATCACCCAGATACGGCCTCTGCTCTACTGCCACGAGGACGAGGTGCGCCGGGCGGTGGCGAAGCTTCAGCTTCCGGTGGTGCAGAATCCCTGTCCCGCCAACGGGTCCACCCGCCGCCAGGAGGTGAAGGAGCTGCTGCTCCGGCTGGAGGAGCGGTATCCCAACCTGCGGCAGAAGATCTTCGGTGCCATGCAGCGGTATCCGCTGTATGGGTGGAATCTGGAGGAGATGGAGAAGTAGGGACGGGGGATTAAAAAGGAAAATACGGATTGCCACGGGCGCGGGGTACCCTCGCAATGACACATTACAAGGGGTGCAGTACAGGCGGGCGGGGTAGAATCCTGCCTCTACGAACAGATCGGGAGTTTCTGCGGAGGACGGACAGAGGCATCTGCCCTACGAAAAAATCCTCCCTTGGGTAAAGGGAGGACGGATACTAATATAATATTGTACGCTATATAATTATGTAAGCACCCACTGCACCAGAAGCAGCAGTCCGAAGCCCGGCAGGCCCAGGATGCCGATGACGATGGCGTTGAACCAGTTCAGCCCCAGGGAAAGACCCGTGACGGAGGTGGTGAGGTTCAGCAGCCACACCGCCCCGAAGCCCAGGGCAGAGTTGAACGCCACCTTCAGCGCCAGCTTCAGCGGCGCGGCGAACAGCCGCAGGCACACCACCACCAGAAACAGCAGCGTGAGTCCCAGCGCGATTTTTTCTACGACGGACATGACCTTCCCCCATTCATGCTTGCCGCCGGCATACAGGCCGTTTCCCCGGTCAGCGCTGGGGTGTTCTGATCCTGAGGCTGCAGGCTGCGGCCCTGCAGGGCTTTCATTTTGCGCAGCAGGAAATCATAGCGGGATTTCAGGGCGTTGATGTCGTAGATCCCCGCCTCGATGAGACCCGGATCGGTGACGAAATCAAAACGGGCATAGGCATAGCGCAGCTCACGGACTGTGTCCCACAGCTCCCGGCGCAGCTCCTGCATGCGCGGATCAGAGTAGACGGCGGCGGTTTGTTTTTTCATGGCGATCCTCCCGGCACAAGCCTTGGTTTTATTTTACTGTCAGTTTGGCCATTTATGCCGGGATTTAACCGGGCCGGGGGAATTTTTTCAAAAAAGGAGAAGGCACTATGGATCACGAGGTATATATGCGTCAGGCCCTGGCCCTGGCCCGGGAGGCGGCGGAGAGCGGCGAGGTGCCGGTGGGCTGCGTCATCGTTCGGGACGGACAGGTGGTAGGCCGGGGCCGCAATCGCCGGGAGGAGAAGCAGAGCACCTTTTCCCACGCGGAGATGGAGGCCATCGCCGGGGCCAATGAGTCCCTGGGCTCCTGGCGGCTGGACGATTGCACCCTGTATGTGACTCTGGAGCCGTGCCCCATGTGCGCCGGGGCTATCCTCAACGCCCGGATCCCCCGGGTGTATTACGGGGCCCGGGACCGAGGGATGGGCGCCTGCGGCGGCGTACTGAACCTGTTCATGGAGGATTTTCCCCATCTGCCTGCCCTGGTGGGCGGGGTGCTGGAGGAGGAGTGCCGGGCGGTGCTGTCGGATTTTTTTCGAGGGCTGCGGGGAATTTAATACTTTTTTAATAATCTGAAGCGAACTTTTTTAATAAACCCCGGCTATACTAAGCACTGTCAAAAGACTTTTTCATCAATCTTCCTTACCAATAAAGGCAGAGAACCTGGTTTCAGGTACTCTGCCTTTTGGTATGTCGGGGAAAAAGGGGGCGCCTGCGAGCGGCACACAGGCGCTTCCTCATGAAAACAGCACCTCACGAAAATGTGGGGTGCTGCGTACTTATTCAGCCGGATCAGAAGTCCACGGTGCCGTCCAGCACCTTCAGGTCATACGGCTCAAAGACTACCTTGCGGTAGGCGTCCACGTCCATCTTCACGCCTGTCCAGTCGGAGTGGATCTCTCCGTTTTGCTTGATGAGGATATCGTAGAGGATATCGTAGGTCACACCGTCGGGGCCCGTCTCCGTGATGGTGGAGTAGGGGAGGGTCTTATGGTAGGTCATGTGCAGGCCCTTGTAGTCGAAGTGGAAGCCGTTGCGCATGCGGCAGCCGTCCAGCCCCTTGTAGGTGAAGTATTTCTTCAGATCCTGCAGGATGGGGTCACTGGCCTCCTCATAGAGGTTCTCCGGGGTGGTCTCCGTGTAGTCGTAGCGGAACTGGATGGGGATGCCGTAGGGACGGAAGCGCTCCACATAGTCTACCAGCCTGGCCGCCGGATAATTCCGGTACAGTACGCAGTTGATGCGCGTGGGGCAGGCGATGCGGGCGATGATCTCGTCCGGTGACTCCTCCACATACTTCACCAGGTGGCGGGAGATGTTCATGCAGGTGATCTTGTCCTTGTTTTTCTCGGTGAAGGCCAGCATTTTCTCCGCCGGGCAGTGGGGCTGCACGGGAAAGGTGGTGTTGATATAGATCTTATGGGTGGCGGGAATGGCATCCAGCATCTGCTGCAGGGCGTTCAGATCCGCCAGGGGTTCGCCGCCGGTGAACACAAAGTCACAGGCAGGCGTGATGGAATCCATCAGGCGAATGCTGCGGAGGATGGCCTCCAGACTGAAGCCGCTGCAGTCCGCGTATTCCTGTTTGTTGATGCAGAACGGGCAGTGATTGGCGCAGTCATAGGGCACGAAGACCGTGACCGTAGCGCCCCCTGCCCGGGTCTTATAAGGGTGGCTCATGTTGATGAATCTACCTCTCCGAAAAAAATCTCCCATACATCTTACAACGAAAAATGCCGAAAAGCAAGGGAAACATCCACAAAATAGTCGTTACTTTCTTGACAAATGCAGGAAAAGGCGGCTCAGTAGCGTTTGGACTCGCGCAGCTCCCGGCGAATCTGCCGGAAGGCGGCATCCTCTCCCTGCTCCTTCAGCAGCAGCAGCCACCGGCCCAGCAGGGCGGAGGTCTCCTCGTGTATCCAGAAGCGTCCCTTGGTGCGCTGGAAGTAGTCATAGGCCGAGGCATCGGTATACTTGTCGCCCTGGTAGACCCGGCAGGCGGCGATGCGGTCGCAGAACATCTCCGCCACATATTTTTTCGGCATCTTGCATCCGCCCATGGACACGGTGCCGTCCGGGGCGATGCGGTAGTCAATCCAGTACTCGAAGTGGTGGCGGTTGCGGCCCTTGTGGTGCAGCCACGACAGGCTCACGCCGGTCTCGCTGCGCTCCTGGTCGTTGGGACTGCGGAAGCCCTGATAATATTTGGCGCTGCGCCAGAACTCCGTGGGGCTGTACTTGCTCAGGTCATGGATCAGGCCCTGCCGGTAAAGACCCAGCCGGAAGCAGTACCGCCGCACCAGCCGGCGGTGACGGTTCACGGTTTTCAAATGTTCCCGAATGTGCATCTTGTCAACCTCCGTCTGCGGGATAGACCCAGTATAGCATATTTTCCGCCGGATGCACAGGGAAAAGAAAAGGAAAATTTGACGGCGGCGGAAGGTGAAAAAGTATTGCGCCGAGGTGGGTTTCATGATAATATAACGCATTGGATAGTTCCGGATGCAAAATGCAAGGGAGGATCGACCATGAGGCGTGAGCTTCACCAACAGAAAAAGGAGATCTTGATGGAGCGGTGCTTTGACTGCTATGCCGAGCACGGACTCACCGGGACCGGGGTCAAGGCGCTGGCGGAGGCCTGCGGCTGCACCCCGGGGAATCTGTATGCCTATTTTGAGAATCTGGATGATCTCATCGTTCAGTCCACGGCCTACTGCATGGCGAAGGTGGAGGACGACTTTATGGCCAAGGCCCCGGCCGAGCCGGCGGATATTCCCAAATTTCTGCAGGAGATCCCCTACTGGACGGCCCAGAAGCACGGAAAAAAGTACCGCCTGATGTACCAGATCTACACCCATCCGAAGTATATCGAGTACGGCAAGGAGTTTTTCCGGGGCGTCAACCGGCGGTACACGGAGTATGCCAAGGCGCTGGAGCCGAAGATCGGCATCCCCTATACCGTGATCACGCCGCTGATCTTTATCCTTGTCCGGGCCTGCGTACACTATGCCATGTTTGAGGACGAGTACTACCTCCGATGCCAGATGGAGATATTGGAGCAGGGGGTGCGGATGTTTGCCGAGAGGGAAAAGGGAAAACCTGCGGCGGACGGAAAAGCGGATCAAAACCACTGAAAACAGCAAGACACCCCAACGGGGCAGGGGACTCCGTTGGGGTGTCTTATTTTGAGGATGCTCCTCATGAAAAAGAAAGGATCAGCGAAATTGATTACTTCTGCAGGCGGTCCTCTTTGTTCCAGCTGACCAGATCCAGCCGGGGATAGCGGCGGCGCAGCTCGTCCAGCTGGTTATCCTCGTCGCCCAGAACGGCGATGCGGTTGATGGCCGTCAGGTCGGCGGCGGGCATGGGCTCCGGGCGATCCTCGCCGCAGGCGGGGCAATGGTACAGGCCCTTGCCGCTGTCATATACCACCTCGCTGCTGCCGCAGACGGCGCAGCGGTTCATCTTAGAAATCAATGCCATAATTTTTGTCCTCCGTTTCTTAATTTCTTGATCTGATAACAGCATAGCACAGGAAAAAACATTTGTGAAGCGCATGTTTGTTCTTGAAAGTATGAGGAGTTGTATGGTATAATGGAAAAAAGAAGGGAGGCGCACTATGAGCATCACAAAGTACCAGATTTTTCTGAAAACAGCGGCCTGCGGCAGCTTTTCCAAGGCAGCGGAGGCTATGAATTTCACCCAGTCCGGCATCAGTCATGCCATCAATTCCCTGGAGGAGGAGTTGGGCGTCAAGCTCCTGAGCCGCAACCGGGGCGGCGTGGTGCTCACGGCGGACGGCCGGTCGGTGCTGCCCCAGGTCGAGAAGCTGTGCGCCGCCCATCACGCCATGATGCAGACGGTGGAGAGCCTGAAGGGGATGGACAGCGGCCTGGTGAAGATCGCCACCTTTTCCAGTGTGTCCGTCCAGTGGCTGCCCCGGATCCTGAAAAATTTCGGCCAGCTGTACCCCAACATCGAGTTTGAGGTGGTCACCGGGGACTTCTACGACCAGATTGAAAACTGGATCGTCAGCGGCGCGGTGGACTGCGGCTTTCTGCGCCTGCCGTCGGCCAAGCGGCTGCAGTCCTTTGCCTTGCAGCGGGACGAGCTGCAGGTGATCGTGCCCTGCGACCATCCTTTTGCGGGCAGCGACCCCTTTCCCGTGGCGGAGTTGGCCACGGAGCCGTTTATCCGGCTGGAGGAGGGAGAGGACTACGAAATTACAGCGGCCTTTGACAAGCTGGGCATCCGCCCCAACGTGAAGTATACGGCCCGGGAGGACAGAACCATTCTGGCCATGGTCTCCGAGGGCCTGGGCATCAGCCTGCTGCCGGAGCTGATGGTGCGCAACAGCCCCTCGCCCATCAAGACCTGCCGGGCGCCCATCCAGTTCAACCGCACCATCGGCATTGGCGTGAAGGATAAGAAGGCCATGTCCAAGTCCACCCGGCTGTTTGTGGATTATGTGCGCACCTGGGTGGCGGAAAACGGGGACAGGGAGAATCAGTGACCGCTCCCGGAGCCGGCGTATCAAAAAAAGCCTCGCAGAGTTTGCCGCCCCCAGACGCAAAAAGCTGCGATCCTTTTGTCGGAAAAACCCGGGGGGTTATCGAGAATTGAGACTGTCGATAAAGTGGTAGGATTTGCGATAACGGTAAGCAAGGGCATCCCTCACCATTAAAATCATTAGTTTTTGAAACTTTGAAACGCAGGAAC
>URSX01000085.1 GCA_900550615.1 uncultured Eubacteriales bacterium | reverse complement strand
TGTAAAGGCAGGCACCATGTCAGCCATCTGTGCCGCCAGGGAGACCGGCGCACAGATTTTGCTCTTTGGCCATACCCACCGTCCCCTGGTAGACTATGACGGGACACTGTGGGTGATGAACCCCGGCTCCATCGGCCGCGGCTCCCCCTGCACCTATGGCGTTATCACCATCGCAGACGGCAAGGTGGACTGTGCCACCCATCAAATATAAGATTCGCAAGGAGGAAACGGCGTGTCCGGTTTACAGATCTCAGCACTTTTTCTCTTTCTTCTCAATACCGCCGGGCTGCTGCTGCATTCGCAGCTGATTCCCCGAGGGCGTATCCGGGCAGGTATGTTCTGCTTTTACACAAACCAGAGCAATCTGGTCATTACGATATATGAGCTGCTGCTTTTTTGCACCGGCTTCGCCCCCCGTGGGCATTTGTGGGCGGTATTGACCGATGTGCGCCTGTCCTGCGCCATGGCGCTGTATATCTGGGTCACGCACCTGATCTACCAGTTCGTGCTGGTGCCATATGAAAAGCGAAAAGGCTTGCGGTTCGCGGACTTCGGCGGCAATTTCGGCAACATCTGCGTGCATTATCTGACGCCGCTGCTGGTGGTGCTCCAGTGGCTGCTGCTGGCCGATAAGACGGGTCTGTCCCTTATGTGCGCCGTGTGGTGGCTGCTGCTGCCGCTGGCCTACACCGCCTTTGCCCTGCTGCGGGCCAGGAGCGGCAAGCCCATCGGCCACACGGGGCTTCTGTACCCCTATCCGTTTATGGATCTGGCATCCCTGGGGTGGAAAAAATTCCTGCAGAATGCCGCCGCCCTGCTGCTTCTGTTCTTCCTGCTGGGCTGCATACTGGTGGGCATCGGCACGCTTCTGCGCTGAGCACCTGCCAGGAAACAATTTTGATATGAAAACATATATCTCCGAAAAATGCGTGTTTTTCGGAGATATATGTTTTTTATAGAACTTTTTTTAAAACAATCCTACGATGTCCCCCTGCTGGGTGACATCGATTTTTTCCGCCGCCGGATGCTTGGGCAGGCCCGGCATGGTCAGGATATCTCCGGCCATGGCCACCACGAATCCGGCGCCGGCACAGACCCGGAGCGAGCGGATCGTAATGGTAAAATTCTGCGGTGCGCCCAGCTTTTCCGGGTCATCCGAGAGGCTGTACTGGGTCTTGGCTATGCACACCGGAAGACCGCCGAAGCCAAGGCGCTCCAGCTCCTGCAGCTCCTCCTCCGCCTGGCGGGTCAGGGCCACATCCGCGCCGCCATAGACCTGTTTTGTCACGGCCCGGAGCTTCTCCGTCAGGGGCAGCTCCAGAGCATAGGCGAAGCGGAACCCATCCGTTTTGGCTACATTTTCCCCTACCAATTGGACTACTTTTTCGGCTACAGCAAGGCCGCCGGCCCCACCTTTTTCCCACACCTGGGACAGGGCCACCGGCGTGCCGTACTCCCGGCAGGCATTTTCCACCAATTCGATCTCCGCCTCTGTGTCTCCGGCAAACTGATTCAGCGCCACCACCACCGGCAGACCATAGACCGTCCGCAGTGTCCGAATATGGTGCAGCAGGTTGGGCAGTCCTTTTTTGAGGGCGTCCATATCCTCCCGACTTAAATCGCCCGATGCACCGCCGTGGAGCTTCAACGCCCGGACGGTGGCCACCAACACCGCCGCGTCGGGCACAAGGCCCGCCGCCCGACACTTGATATCCAAAAATTTTTCCGCACCCAGATCCGCGCCGAAGCCGGCCTCGGTGATGCAGTACTCCCCCAGGTGCAGGGCCGCCCGGGTGGCAGCCACGCTGTTGCAGCCGTGGGCGATGTTGGCAAAGGGGCCGCCGTGGACGATGGCGGGCGTGCCCTCCAGCGTCTGCACCAGATTGGGCAGCATGGCCTGCTTCAAAAGTGCCGTCATGGCACCCTCGGCTTTCAGGTCATGGGCGGTGACGGGCTCTCCGGATCGGGTGTAACCCACGATCATGCGGCCCAGTCGCTCCTTCAGATCCGCCAGATCCTCCGCCATGCAGAAAACGGCCATGGTCTCCGTGGCCACAGTGATGTCAAAATGCTCGGAGCGGGGAACGCCGTTGATGCCGCCCCCTACACCAGTCAGCAAAGCCCGGAGCTGCCGGTCATTCATATCCACGCAGCGCCGCCAGACCACCCGGTCTATCCTCAGCTCATTGCCCTGATAAATATGGTTATCCACCATGGCAGCCAGGAGATTATTGGCCGCGCCGATGGCGTGGAAATCCCCGGTGAAATGAAGGTTGATGTCCTCCATGGGGACGATCTGGGAATATCCGCCCCCGGCGGCGCCCCCCTTCAGGCCGAACACCGGCCCGAGGGACGGCTCCCGCAGGGCCAGCACCGCCTTCTTCCCCATCCGGTTCAGGGCATCCGCCAGGCCGATGCTGGTGGTGGTCTTGCCCTCCCCGGCCTTGGTGGGGTTGATGGCGGTGACTAAAATCAGCTTGCCCCGCTTCCGGCCCATCAGGTCCGGAGGCAGGCGCAGCTTGGCTATATATCTGCCGTAATGCTCCAAATGCTCCTCCATCAGCCCCAGCTTCTCCGCCACGCGGGAAATGGGCTGCAGGGTGCAGCTCTGGGCAATCTCAATATCGGAACGCATAGAACGCCCTCCTCTCATCCGTCCTGACGGCCCAGGGCCGCCCGATAGGTGTTCTCCATGAGCATAGCCCGGGTCATGGGGCCCACGCCACCGGGAACCGGGGTGATATAGCCCGCTTTCTCCGCCACGGCGGCATAGTCCACATCCCCGCAGAGCTTGCCGTCCAGGGCCCGGTTCATGGCGACATCCACCACCACGGCTCCCTCTTTCACCATGTCCGCCGTGATCAGGCCCCGGCGGCCTGCGGCACTGACCAGAATATCCGCACGCAGGCACTGCTCATGCAGATCCGGAGTCCTGCTGTGGCAGACGGTGACGGTGGCATCCGCCTGCAGAAGCAGGGCCGCCATGGGCTTGCCTACGATATTGCTGCGGCCCACCACCACGCAGTGCTTGCCCGCCGGGTCAATGCCGTACTTTTTCAGAAGGGCCATGATCCCCGCCGGGGTGCAGGGGAGATATCGGGGCTGCCCCAAATGCAGGAGGCCCACATTCTCCGGATGGAAGGCATCCACATCCTTCTCCGGGTCGATAGCCCGGAGCACCTGTCCCGCGTCCAGATGGGCGGGCAGGGGCAGCTGCACCAGGATGCCGTCGACGGTCTTATCCCGGTTGAGCTCTGCCACCAGGGCCAAAAGCTCCTGCTGGGAGGTATCCGCCGGGAGACGGTGATCGGCGCAGGAGATACCGCACTGGTCGCAATCCTGCTCCTTATTGCGCACATATACCGCCGAGGCGGGATCGTCCCCCACCAGCACCACCGCCAGCCGGGGCGGCCGGGACAGGGCGGCGCATCGTTTCCGGAGAGCCTGCTTTATCTCTGCGGCAAGGGCCTTACCGTCCATGACCACAGCACTCATATTATTCCTCCTGTACTTTTTCGTTCTGCTCCGCCCGGTCCCGGGCGGCTACCTGATTCACATACAGCTCTTCAGGCTTGTGGGGATGCACCTTGAGATTCCAGATCAGCATGAAAATGCTCACCAGCACCATGACGACGCTGAGGGCCTGAGAGACCCGGATGGGCTGGCCGAAAAGCTGCCAGTCAAACAGATACAGACTGTCCGTGCGCAGACCCTCCACCCAGAAGCGTCCGATGCCGTACCAGAGGAAGTAAAACCAGGTGTTCTCCCCGTCGAACTTGCGGTGCTTTGACACCACGAACAGCAGCAGGAGCAGCCCCACCAGATTCCACACACTCTCATACAGGAAGGTGGGGTGCACCTCAATGAGCTGGCCCGCCTTGGTGGTGAGCTGCATACGGAAAAGGCAGGTGGTCTCGGCTCCGAAGGCCTCCCGGTTCATAAAGTTGCCCCAGCGGCCCACAATCTGCCCCACCAGCAGGCCCATGACCACCAGATCCGTCATGGCAAAGAATTTAAAGCCCCGCTTTCCACTGCGCCGGGAAAGGCAGACGGCCAGAACGATCACGGCGATGACCGTTCCGTAAATGGCCAGGCCGCCATCCCAGAAGGCCACGGCGCTGCCCCAGTCAAATTGGCCGGAGGCATCCCGAAAGCGGTCCAGATAGAACAGGACATAGTACACCCGGGCACCCACGATGCCCACAGGAATGCCCCAGAGCACGCCGTCATAGAGATTATCCTCGCTGATGCCGTACTTTTTGCGCTCCTTCATGCACAGCAGCACCGCCAGCAGCAGGCCCAGAGCAATGAGGATGCCGTACCAATAGACCCCGTGGCCCACATTGATGGCCTTAGAGCTGGCGGTAAAGGTCCAGTCGCCGAAAAGCCCCGGAAAACGGATGGGGCTGTCGGCCAGGATCATATCATTCATATCAGTGGTCATGATTTCACTCCTTCGGATAGACGATAGACAGGGCCATATGCTCCCGGCACAGGTTCTCCCGGATGAAGGCCAGAAGATCCTCCCGGGTGATAGAGTCAAACATCTCCGGGAAAAGCATGGGGTCATACCCCTCAAAGCAGCCCTCCACCAGGGAGACGGCTACGGACTCAAAGGAATTGAGGCTCTTGAGGGTGGAGCCGTAGTTGGCCCGAAGAATGCGGGCAAAGTAGTCCGGGTCGATGCCGTCCCGCAGAAGACGCCGGGCCTCCTGCAGCACCTCCTCCGCCACGGCGTGGGGATCGTTGCTGTCCCCGCCGATGTAGGCGTAGGCCACGCCGGGAAGGGTGTCAAAGCTATAGCCGAAGGTGCCGTTGATCAGGCCCTGGCTGTAAAGCTTGGCATACAGGGGGCTGGAATCACCCAGGAGCACATCGCAGGCCAGCTCCCCGATGAGGGTACGGCGCATCTGCTCCTGGCCGCCGCTCATGGGCGGGCACTTGAAGCCCAGAAGGAAGGTGGGCATGGCGATCTCCATCTGGCAGGAGGTCTCTGCCTCCAAGGGGGTGAGATCCGTCTCCGTTCCATAGTCCCGGGGGATGGCGGGGCCGCTCTCACGGGGCAGCACCTCCTCCGCCAGGGCGAACACGGACGCCGGATCCAGATCGCCCACGGCCACCAGGCACATATTGGCGGGGGTATAGAAGGCCTTGTGGCAGTCATAGAGCGTCCGGGCGGTGATGTGGCTGATGCTCTCTACGGAGCCGGCCACGCTGACACGGGCGGGGCTGGTATGGTAAAGGGCCTGCATAAGGCGCTTATACACCTGCCACTCGGGATTATCCTCGATCATGCCGATCTCCTGGCCGATGATGCCCTGCTCCTTCTCCACGCTCTCGTCGGTGAAATAGGGAATGGACACGAAAGACAGGAGGATGCGCAGATTCTCCTCAAAATGCTCGGTGGAGTCGAAATAATAGCCGGTCATGGCGTTGGAGGTGAAGGCGTTGGGCTCGGCGCCGTTTTTCGCCAGCTCCTGCAGGGCGTTGCCGTCCTCGGTATCAAACATCTTATGCTCCAGATAGTGGGCGATGCCGGCGGGAGTATCCAGCCACTGACCATTTAACTGAAAGCGCAGGTCCATGCCGCCGTAACGGGTGGCAAAAAAGGCGTATTTGCGGGTATAGCCCGGCTTGCGGATGACGCAGACCGGCAGGCCGTTGGGCAGGGTCTTCCAAACGGCGGTCTCCCCGATGCGGTGGTAGGTCATTTCCTTCATTGTACTGCCTCCTTCCCACGCAGGAAATACACGGTGTCAAGCCCGATGCTCCGGGCGGCCTGGCAGATGCGCTCCGGCGTGACGGCGGAAAGACTCTGCATCAGCTCCTCCGGCGTTTCCTGCTGGTCCACCGCGGCGCGGCTCATATAAAAATTCTCCAGGGCGCTCTGGGAGTCCCCCACGGAGCGCAGAGAGTTCAGGGCGGTGCTCCTGGCACCCTCCAGCTCCCAGGGCTCCCACTGGCCCTGCTGCACCTGGCGGAGCTGGTGCAAAATCTCCTCCAAAGTGCGGTCATAGTCCTTGGTCTCGATACCGGAGGACACGGTGAGGATTTTCTTCGACCGGGCATAGGAGCTGGAGGCATAGTAGCACAGGGACAGCTTCTCCCGGACGTTGAGGAATAGCTTGGAATTACTGGAGCCGCCGAAGATCAGGTTGGCCAGGATCATGGCGGGTACATCGTCGCTGCCGCAGCGGAAGCCCATGGAGAGCTTACCCTGGGTGACGTCCATCTCCTCGGTGACATAGCGGGGCGTTTCGGGGGCGGGAAAGGTCCGCATGGGCGGCAGCTCCTCCATCTGCCCCCGGGGCAGGGCCGCAAATGCCTGCAGCACCGCTTCCTCCACCCGGGGGATCTCGGCGCTGCCGCAGTATAGCAGCTCCAGCCGGGCGGAGGACATCAGCTGCTGGCTGTGGCGGTAGAGGGTGTGGGTGGTAATCTTCTGCACCGACTCCTCATCCCCCAGGCGGCTGATGCCGTAAGGCTCATCGGCGCACATCTCCTGCAGCAGCCGGAGATTGGCCCAGTCGCGCTTGTCGTTGCGGATGGCACGGATGCTGTCGATGAGGTTCACCTTTTCGCTGTCCACATACTCCTTCAGATAGCGCCCGCCGTGGGTCACGGGGTCCAAAAACAGCTCCCCCACCAGCTGGGCCATGGGCTCAAGAAGCTTCTCTCCGCCCAGGGCAAAGCGGTCGTCGATGCAGCTGGCCACAAAGCCCACGCACTGGCGCTCACCGTTTTTGCGGACGGTAGCGCTGACGGTGGTGCCGTAGAGCGTATCCATGGCGGCGGACAGCGACTCCATGTCCGGGCAGCGCATGGTGCCCCGGTTCAAAACCGAGGGAAGCAGTGCATTATAAGAGGCCGTGCTCCGATCCAATGCTGTGACAAACTGCGCGGAAAAACAATTGGTCTTGAATTTCCGGGCGGGCAGGATCGTGAGGTAGACCTGACGCATGATTTCCTTGCGATATTCATTCATGATCGGATCCCTCCTGCAAATCTATTGCGTATACATAGCTTATTATAAATCACAGGCGGCGGAAAATCAATTCTTTCCCGGGAAAAATACCCCGGAAGCAGATATAGGAAAGTAAACGAACCGGCCGGAGCTA
>URSX01000084.1 GCA_900550615.1 uncultured Eubacteriales bacterium | reverse complement strand
TGGGCTTCGTGTGACTTCCGGCGGCCCGGATATTGGGCTATGTCAGTCTGGCGCTCAGCAGGCTGTTTCTGCTGGTGGTTCGCCTGGCGGACGCCATCTCCGGCCATGCGCTGTATACGGACAGCAACCCCTTTCTGGTCTGGTGGCTGCTGTTTGTGTATGCTCTGTTCATTTTGTGTGCCGTGACCCGTGACCGGGCCAGAAAATACCTGGTGGCGGCGGTGCTGTCGATTTTGGCCTTGGTGCTGTGCGTCCAGATGCGCACATCGGAGTATCACAGCGGTCAGCTGACGGCGGTGGCTGTAGACGTAGGCCAGGGGGCCAGCACGCTGCTCCTGTCCGGAGAGGACGCGGTTTTAGTAGACTGCGGCAGCAGCAATCGCTACCGTCATCCGGCGGGCCAGGTGCTCTCGCAGCTGGGGAGCATGGGTGTGGACCATTTGACCGCCGTAGCGGTGACCCATTATCATGCCGATCACACCAACGGCCTGCCGGAGCTTTTGGGCCGGGTGCAGGTGGACAGGCTCTACCTGCCTCAGATGGAGGATGAGTACGGCGTGCGGGACAAGCTGACAGCCCTGGCGGCGGAAAAACATATCGAGGTGATATTTGTCACGGCGCTGCAAACCGTTCCAATGGGGGAGAGCAGCCTGACCATCTATCCCCCGGTGGGCACCGGGGATCCCAACGAGCAGGGACTGACCTACCTGTGCAGCAGCGGCGAGTTTGACCTGCTCATTACCGGGGACATGTCCGGCCAGACGGAGCTGGCTCTGGCGGAGCGGTACGACCTGCCGGATGTGGAGGTGCTGATGGTGGGACATCACGGCTCCCGGTACAGCTCCCAGCAGGAGTTTCTGTCCGCCATTTCCCCGGAGGCGGCCATCATCAGCGTGGGCGACAACAGCTACGGCCATCCCACCGACGCAGCCATCTCCCGGCTGAAGGCGGCTGGCGCGGCAGTCTACCGGACGGATGACCAGGGCTGTATCACCGTGACGGTGCATAAGCAATGAAGAAAGGAGCCATATGCTATGGCAGCGGAAAAAAGCAGATCTGCCGGGAAAAACGCCGCCTATGACAGGCTGCGCAAGGCGATCAAGGAGAAAAACCCCGCCCGGGCCTACCTGTTTTACGGGGAGGAGAGCTATCTGCGGCAGACATATGTGCAGCAGCTGCAGGGGCTGCTGATCGCCGGGGGCAGCGAGGAGTTTAACCTCCACCGCCTCTCCGGCAGCCGCATCACGGCCCAGGATGTGATCGATGCCGTGGAGACCATGCCCATGATGGCCCCCAGCACCATGGTCACGGTGACGGATTGGGATATTTTCAAGCTGGACGAGGTGCAGCGCAGCCAGCTGACCGGCCTTCTGGGGGATCTGCCGGACTACTGCACGGTGCTGTTTATCTACGACACGGTGCCCTATAAGCCGGATCGAAAGATGAAAAAGCTCACCGCAGCCATCGACAAAAATGTGGAGGTGGTGGAGTTTCAGGGTCAGTCCCGGGATGCGCTGGTGCGCTGGCTGCAAAAGCGCTTCCGCGCGCTGGACCACGATATCGACCAACCCACGGCGGACTATATGCTCTTTTACTGCGGCTCCATGATGGATAACCTCGTGTGCGAGGTGGGCAAGGTGGCGGCCTATGCCAGAGCGCCGCAGATCACCACCGCGGATATCGATGCCGTGGCGGAGCCGGTGCTGGATGCCCGGATCTTTGACATGACCAACCACATATCCGCCCGGGACTATGACAAGGCCGCGGCGGTGTTGGGCGACCTGCTGCGGATGCAGACGGAGCCCATCGTGATCCTGGGGGCCATCGGAAAGGAGCTGCGCCGCCTGTATACTGCCCGGATGGCCCTTGACGGGGGCAAGGATCGATTCTGGCTGATGGAGCTGTGGCAGATGCGCAGTGATTACCCGGCCAAGCTCCTGCTGCAGGCTGCCCGTCATGTGGACCATGCCTGGTGCAAGAGCGCGCTGACCGCCTGTCAGACGCTGGACCGGCGGATGAAGAGTGAGAAGAATATTGACCGGGAGGGTGAGCTGGTGCGATTTGTCATGGAGCTGGCACAGGGATGAATAAGCCGCGCATTGAAGAGGTGATCGTAGTGGAGGGACGCTACGACAAAAATATCCTCTCTCAGGTGGTGGATGCCACCATCGTGGAGACCGGCGGATTTTCTGTGTTCAATGACCGGGAGAAGCTGGAGCTTCTGCGAAAGCTTGCCCAAAAGCGGGGACTGATCTTGCTGACAGACTCTGACGGCGCCGGCTTTGTGATCCGCAACTATCTCAAGGGCGCCCTGCCCAGAGAGCGGGTCAAGCAGGCGTATATCCCGGACGTGGCTGGCAAGGAGCGCCGCAAGCGCAAGGCCGGCAAGGAGGGAAAGCTGGGCGTGGAGGGGATGACACCGGAGGTGCTGCTGCAGTCCCTGCGCCGCAGCGGCGCAACCTTCGCCGGGGACGAGCCTCCCCCCCGAAGGCCCGCCATCACCAAGGCGGATCTGCTGGACCAGGGCCTTATTGGCCCGGGCAGCACCCAGCGGCGCCAGGTGCTGCTGCGCCGGCTGGAGCTGCCGGAGCATTTGACCGCCAACGCACTGCTGGAGATGCTGAATCTACTGATGGACAGGGAGGAATTCTATGAAATGCACGGAACCGCTGGAAATTGAGCGCCGGTTTCTCATCCGGCGTCCCTCGGAGGAAGAGCTGCGGCGGCGCTGCGGCCACATCTATCGCATGGAGCAGACCTATCTCCTGGCCCCGCCCCACCAGACGGAGCGGGTCCGGCGGCGGGAAGGGACAGAGGTGGCCTTTTTCCACACGGTGAAGATCGACCGTACGGCCTGCACCCGGGTGGAGCGGGAGGAGGAGATCACCCCGGAGGAGTATGAGCGCTATCTGGAGCGGCGTGATCCCATGACCCAGACCATCAGAAAGGTGCGCTGCTGCCTGTCCGAGGGTCCATACACCTTTGAGATCGATCTGTATCCCTTCTGGCCCCATTACGCGGTGATGGAGGTGGAGCTGCCCCGGGAGGATGCGCCCTTCCGCTTTCCCGATGGCATCTGCGTGGTGCGGGAGCTGACCGGCGACCGGCGCTTCAGCAACGCGGCCCTGGCCAGGCACATCCCCTCGGAGGGAGAGCTGCTTTGAGTAAAAAATTTTCCATAACGTAGAGAAAAAGGGCGGGTCCGGTGGAACCGCCCTTTTTTGAGACTGTCGATAAAGTGATATATTTGCGATAACGGGAAGGAAGGGCGTGTGAGGGAAACCCAAGAAGGGTGTCCCTCGCCATTAAAATCACAAGGTTTTGAAACTTTGAAAAAGTTTCAAAACCTTAGGCAGCGTGTCGAAAAACCTTTTCGACACGCTAAAGGACGGCTCCGACGGAACCGTCCTTTATTTTTTCAGCGGTGGAAAAGGCCGTGCTTTTCGTAGGGCTTGGCCTCCACGCTTTTTACCTCGTAGCCGGTGTCGGCGATGGCCTTGCGCAGGGCCTCCTCATCCAGCGGCTCCGGGGAGATGATGGTGGCGGTGCCCTTGGAGTGGGACGCACTGACCTTCTTCACGGTGAACTTGTTGCGGATGGTGTCGCACACATGGCTCTCGCACATGCCGCACATCATGCCGTCGATCTTCAGTGTTGTTTCTGTCATAGTAAAGTACCTCCTTCAGGCAGATTTTGCTTTTTTCCTGCTGGGGAATTCTATCTGCGCCAGCACCACAGCAATGAGCATCAGCACGCAGCCCACCAGCTCCTTGCCCGTCATGGTCTCGTGGAGGAAGATGGCTCCGGACACCGCGCCGAACACGCTCTCCAGGCTCAGCAGCAGCGCCACGATGGTGGGGTTGGAGTCCTTCTGGGCCAGAATTTGCAGGGTGTAGGCCACACCGCTGGAGAAAACACCCACATACAGGATGGAACCGATGCAGGGGGTGATGTCCGCCCAGGTGGGATGCTCAAAAATCAGCATTAGTATAGCCGAAAGAACGGCGCAGGACAAGAACTGAATGCAGCTCATTTTCACGCCGTCGACCTTTTGGGTGAAATAGTCGATGACCAGGATGTGCAGCGTGTAGCCGAAAGCGCACAGCATCACCAGCAGGTCGCTGGGAGCGATGGAAAAGCTGTCCTTGATGCACAGGCAGTAAAGGCCCGCCACGGCCAGCAGAACACTGATCCACACCGTGGGGGAGACTCTCTTTTTCAGAAACAGACCGCAGATAGGCACCAGCACTACATAGAGCGTGGTGATGAAGCTGGTTTTGCCGGCGCTGGCCCCGGCCACCATGCCCAGCTGCTGCAGATTGCAGGCCAGAGCCAGAGCGATGCCGCAGCATATGCCGCCCAGCACCAGTCCCTTCCGCCCGGCTTTTTTCTCCTCGGGCGTCTGCTGGATCTCCGGCTCCTTGCGGACCATCCGGAAGATCTGTACCACCACCAGCAGCGCCAGAAAACCCACAAAGGAACGGGCGGCGTTGAAGGTAAAGGCGCCTATGTGCTCCGTGCTGGTGCTTTGAGCCACGAAGGAGGAGCCCCAGATCATGGCAGTGATGATGGGAAAAACCACCTGGCGAACTTGATTGTGTTTCATAGTGCTTTCCTTTCTCTATTCCAAGTCTCTATTCCGAATCGCTTTCGTTGGGATCAACAGGATTCACATGCCAGCGGAACTTGTGCTCCGTGCCGTGGAGCAGACGGCGGATATTTTCTCTGTGGCAATAGATGACCAGGGCCGCCACCACCGCGCACAGGCCGGTCAGCAGCGGGTCGTGGTGAAAGACGAAGAACGCCGTGACCGGCATACTGGCCGTAGCTGTGATGGAGCCCAGGGACACATACCGGGTCAGCAGCCACAGCAGGACGAACAGTCCCCAGGCGATGAGCCCTATGCGCCAGTCCAGCATCCACACCAGCACGCCGCCGGAGAGGATGCCCTTTCCGCCCTTGAGCCCGTAGTACGCCGGGAACATGTGCCCCAGCTCACAGCCGATGCCTCCCAGCAGCACGCCCAGGGTCCATCCGCCGTTGGTGCACAGCATCAGGTATCCGCCGATGAGGCAGGAGAGAACGGTTTTGGCCATATCACAGCCGATGACGATGAGGGCGTATTTGGCGCCGTAGGTGCGGTAGAAATTGGTGAGACCGGCGTTGCCGCTGCCGTGCTTGCGCACATCGTCCCGGATGATGAAGTGGGAGGTGACCACCGAGCCGTTGAAGCAGCCCAGCAGGTACGACACCAGCAGTGTCAGCCCTACCACAAAGCAGATAGACAGTTTAATTGTCATCATCTCCCTTCTGGCGGATGGAGAGGATGATGGGAGTGCCCTCCAGGCCGAACACGCTGCGGATCTGGTTTTCCAGATACCGCTGGTAGGAGAAGTGGAACAGCTTCTTGTCGTTGCAGAAGATGACAAAGTGGGGAGGCTTGATACCCACCTGGGTCATATAGTAGATTTTCAGCCGGCGGCCCTTGTCCGTGGGGGGCTGCACCCGGGTCTGGGCGTCAGCCAGAACGGAGTTGAGCATACCCGTGGTGATGCGGGTGGAGGCCTGGTTGTTCACATAGTTTATCAGCTCAAACAGCCGCGCCACCCGCTGGCCTGTGAGGGCGGAGATGAACAGAATAGGCGCGTAGGTCATGTAGCTCAGATCCCGGCGGATATCCTCACGCATGCGGTCCATGGTTTTGCCGTCCTTTTCCACCATGTCCCACTTGTTCACCACGATGATGCAGGCCTTGCCCGCCTCGTGGGCCAGGCCCGCAATCTTGGTATCCTGCTCGGTAACGCCGTCGTTGGCGTCAATGAGGATCAGGCACACATCGCTGCGTTCAATGGCCATGGTGGCCCGGAGAACGCTGTACTTCTCAATGGCATCGTCCACCTTGGATTTTTTCCGCATACCGGCGGTGTCGATGAAGTTATATTTGCCTGTCTCGTTTTCAAAGTAGGAGTCGATGGCGTCCCTTGTGGTGCCCGCCACATTGCTGACGATGACCCGCTCCTGGCCCAGGATGCGGTTGGTGAGGCTGGACTTGCCCACATTGGGCTTGCCGATGATGGCCACCTGGATCACATCGTCGTCCTCTTCCGTCTCGTCCTCCGGCGGGAAATATTTAAGGCACGCGTCCAGCAGATCGCCGGTGCCGTGGCCATGCACGGCGGATACGGCGATGGGGTCGCCTAAGCCCAGGTTATAGAACTCGTAAAACTCCGGGTCCACGGTGCCGGTGGCGTCCATCTTGTTCACCGCCAGGACAATGGGCTTTTTGGACCGCTGGAGCATCCCGGCCACCTCCTGGTCGGCGGCAGTCATGCCGGTCTTGATGTCCACCACCAGGACAATGACAGTGGCGTTTTCAATGGCGATCTGGGCCTGCTGGCGCATGAAAGCGAGAATTTGATTGTCGGTGTTGGGCTCGATGCCGCCGGTGTCTACCAGGGTGAACTTGCGGCCGCACCAGTCGCTCTCGCCGTAGATGCGGTCCCGGGTTACGCCGGGTGTGTCCTCCACGATGGAAAGACGCCGGCCGATCAGCTTATTAAACAGCATGGACTTGCCCACATTGGGCCGGCCCACGATAGCAATCATAGGTTTTGCCATAGGTTTACCTCCTTATAATCCGAAAATGGCGTCGCACAGGTCGAAACCATCGATGCCCACCACCTGCACAGGCGACTCCAGCGCCTGAGAGAGCTGGGGCACGGTCCAGTCGTCCAAAAATACATCCTCCTGGTGTCGGAGCATGTGCAGGGGGATCAGCACCCGGCCCAGGGGCTTGTGCGCCTGGAGCTGGGCCGCCAAGTCCTGCCCGGTCAGAAGACCGGCCACATCTATGGTGCGACCGAAAAAGTCGTTGTCTATTCCCACTACTTTGCCCTGCACCTGGGGAAACCGCTGCTGTACCATCTGGAGCAGATGGCCCATGAAGCCTTCGGCGGCCCGGCCGGTGGCGATGGTGAAGGGGGAGGGGGCAGACGGCTCGTCCATGAGCTCCATGGCCCGGAGCAGGTCGCTCTCCAGGGAGCGGAGCATCCCCACACCGTTTTCCAGCTGCCGGTAGCCCTCGTAGTAGTCGTCTCCGGGGAGCTCGCGTCCGGCACGGAGGAACAGCTCGTCGGCGCAGAAGAAGCGGCGGG
>URSX01000083.1 GCA_900550615.1 uncultured Eubacteriales bacterium | reverse complement strand
CCCCGATTGGCGGCCACGACAGTGGCCGGGAATCGGTTGGCACGACGGTGGGCAAGAGAACCCCGCCCCTACGGAGCGTAACAAGAGGTGCGGCAAAACGGGCCGTCGAGGACGCCGGCCCCTACGGACATTTTATTGTGGGTGCGGTGGGGCGGGCGACCGTGAGGGTTGGCCCTGCCGTTTGCGGAGAATATCGGGGAATAAATACGGGGACGGATTGCCACAGCCAGTGTGCGCACTGGCTTCGCAATGACAGAGTTTTTGCAAAGAATGCGGTACAGGACAAGGCGGCGGGGTGAGAGCACACCGCCCTACAAAGGCAGAAAAAAGCCGGAGCGGTGACTTTCCGCTTCGGCCTTTTTGCGCATACGCTTCTTTTTATTATTTGTACTCCGGGGCATCCGGGGTGCGGCGGTGCAGCAGGGGCTTGCCCTCGGCGTCCACCAAGACGGTGAGGCCGCCGGAGCTGCCGCTGGTGTGATAGAGGTACTGCACACCCGTTTGGGTGTCGGCCCAAATTTCGTTGCAGGTGATGATCCCGCTCTCGTCCAGTACCTTGACAAAGCGGTCGGTTTCTTTCTTGGCCATAGCGCCTTACGCCTCCGGCTTATCATCGGACAGGATGGTCTTGGCGCTGGCAGCCAGGCCCGCCAAACCCTGGATCTCGCTGGGAATGATGAGCTTGGTAGCCTTGCCGTCGGCCACCTTCTCCAGAGCCTCCAGAGCCTTGAGCTTGATGACCTGGTCATTGGGAGCAGCCTCGTTCAGCAGCTTCAGGGAGTCGGCCATGGCCTGCTGCACCTTCAGAATGGCGGTAGCCTCGCCCTCGGCCTGCATGATGCGCGCCTGCTTCTGGGCATCCGCCTTCAAAATGGCGGACTGCTTCTCGCCCTCGGCCACCAGGATCTTGCTGGCCTTTTCGCCCTCCGCCTGGAGGATGGACTCCCGGCGCTCACGCTCGGCCTTCATCTGCTTTTCCATGGCGTTCTGGATCTCACGGGGCGGCAGGATGTTCTTCAGCTCCACACGGTTGACCTTGATGCCCCAGGGGTCCGTGGCCTCATCCAGAATGGAGCGCATCTTGGCGTTGATGGTGTCGCGGCTGGTAAGGCTCTGGTCCAGCTCCAGCTCACCGATGATGTTGCGCAGAGTGGTGGCGGTGAGGTTCTCAATGGCGCTCATGGGATACTCCACGCCATAAGTGTAGAGCTTGGGGTCGGTGATCTGGAAATAGATGACAGTGTCGATCTGCATGGTGACATTGTCCTTGGTGATGACGGGCTGGGGGTCGAAATCCGCCACCTGCTCCTTCAGGCTCACCTTTTTTACCACGCGCTCAATGAAGGGCACCTTCAGATGCAGGCCCACGCCCCACACGGCGTGGAATGCGCCCAGACGCTCCACCACGTAGGCCTTGGACTGCTGAACGATCTGAATATTGCTGACGATAAGGATCAGAATCAGCACCACCAGGATCGCCAAAGCAACGGTTCCGATATTGATGTCTCCGAACATGTTTTTTCCTCCCTGTTCAATAATATAAAATGTTGTTTATTACAGCCGCTCCACGAACAGCTTTACGCCCTCCATACGAACGGTGCGCACCAGAGTCCCCTCCGGCAGCACCTCGCCGGATTCGCTGCGGGCGGACCAGGTCTTGCCGTCTACATACACCGCTCCGGAGGGAACGGTGTTATCGATGGCTTCCGTGACCCGGGCCTCCTTGCCCAACACCGCATCGGCATTGGTGGGGACGATGTTCTTGTCCATCATTTTACGCACCAGGGGACGGGTGGCTATGAGCGCTGCAATGGACACGATGAAAAACAGCAGCACCTGCAGCCATATAGGGGCTTCGCAGATGGCGGCGATGAGCCCCGCCGCACTGCCCAGCACGAACCAGATAGACACCAGCCCCACCGTAACGGCCTCCACCACGCCGAAGGCCACCATGGCGGCGATCCAAACGATCATTTCCATTTCCGCTTTTCCTCCTTTCAGGCACAATCCCATAAAGCCAGCCAGCAGCGCCACGCCCAGCAGGATGCCGGCGGCCAGCCACTTGTTCCGGGGGGACAGATTGCTCACAAAGGCGGCCACCGACGCCTTCAGCGGGACGGCCGGAGAAATTTCCCGGGAAATGGGCTCATTTCCCCCCTGCTCAAACAGGTCATTGAGGGTTACGCCATACTGCCGGCAGATGTAGAGCAGCTTCTCCACCTCGGGATAGCCCTTGCCGGACTCCCACTTGCTCACTGCCTGGCGCGACACCTGCAGCTGCTCGGCAAACTGCTCCTGGGTCAGACCCACCCGGCGGCGCAGAAGCTGCAATCGTTCTCCAAAAGCCATACATTTCCTCCCTCTGTGTGATTCCATAGTAGCAAAAAAGCAAGGTTTTGTCTATCAAACTGGAGTTGCAAAACCAAATTTTTCTCCGCAACTTGAATTTGCGCAGCATGTGCGGGCTCTGTTTCTTCCTATTATACAGGATTTGGAGGCCGGAGACCACTGTTTTTTCTTGCACTTTTTCCATTTCTATTCTATACTGGGGTCAGGAACAATGTATCGAGGTGCTTGCATGGCAACTTATATGATCCCCTGCCTGCTGGGGCTGGAAAAATTGGTGGGCGACGAGGTGCGGCGGCTGGGCCTTAAAAATGCCCGGGTGGAAAACGGGCGCATTTTCTGCGACGGCACACCGGACGACTGCGCAAGGCTCAACATCAATCTCCGGTGCGGCGCCCGGGTGCTGCTGGTGCTGGGCGAGTTTCCGGCCCGGAGCTTTGAGGAGCTGTTTCAGGGGGTAAAGGCCATCGCCTGGGAGGACTACATCCCCCGGGACGGCGCCTTCCCGGTGAAAGGCTACTCCATCACCAGCCAGCTCCACTCCGCCCCGGCCTGCCAGTCCATCGTGAAAAAGGCCATGGTGGAGCGGCTGAAGAGCCAGTACGGCCTGGAGCAGTTCCCGGAGACGGGAGTAAAATACCAGGTGCGGTTCTCTATTTTCAAGGATCAGGTGGTCATCGGGCTGGACAGCTCCGGCGAGGGGCTCTACAAGCGGGGCTACCGGGCCGTGGGAGTGGAGGCACCCCTGCGGGAGACCCTGGCGGCAGCCATGGTGCTGCTGTCCCGCTACCGGGGACGGGATCCCTTCTGCGACCCCTTCTGCGGCAGCGGC
Source organism: uncultured Eubacteriales bacterium (assembly GCA_900550615.1). Taxonomy (GTDB): domain Bacteria; phylum Bacillota; class Clostridia; order Oscillospirales; family Oscillospiraceae; genus Vescimonas. The sequence goes on along the minus strand of URSX01000083.1, from coordinate 4,108 downwards.
ACCATCCCCATTGAGGCGGCTCTCATTGCCAAGAACCGGGCCCCGGGCCTGGACCGCAGCTTTGACGCACAGAGGTGGGCCTTTCTCCCCCAGAGTGTCTGGCTGAACGCCGCCGACGAGGCCATGGACAAGGAATTTCACGGAAGCTACGACATCTGGGGCGGAGACATCGATCCCCGGGCCATCGAGATCGCCAAAAGCAACGCCGAAAAGGCCGGGGTGGAGGACTGCATCCGCTTTGAGGCGGCGGACATGCGAAGCTTCCGCCGGGACAGCCAATACGGCCAGCTGGTGACCAATCCCCCCTACGGGGAGCGGCTCATGGACCGGACGGAGGCCGAGGAGCTGTACCGGGAGCTGGGCCGGGTTTGGCAGCGGCTGCCTGCTGGATGGCGGACGCTGGTGCTCAGCAGCCACACGGAGTTTGAGCGCGCGTTCGGCCGCCCGGCGGACAAGAAACGCAAGCTTTATAACGGGATGCTCAAGTGCGACCTGTTTATGTACGGAAAATTTTGAATTTTAAGGGAAGTAGAACGGATTGGCGCAGCCGGTATGCGAACCGGCTGCGCAATGACACATTTTCAAGAAGTGCGGTGGGTTTCTTTGCGGTGCGTAGGGGAGGGGCTCTCTTGCCCACCGTCGTGCCAACCGACTGACGGGCACTGTCGTACCCGCCAATCGGGGCACTTCCTCGAAACCGGCTCGCTTCATCCGCCACTGGCGGCGCTTCGCCGATTTCCCCTCCCGCAGGCGGGGTAGAACCCCGCCCCTACGAAAAGTGTTACAAGAAGGTACGATGCGGGGAGGAATCCCCCAGTCACGGCTTCGCCGTGCCAGCCCCCTTTAGGCAAGGGGGCCTGTAAGGACGGGAGTCACGGATTGCCACAGCCAGTGTGCGCACTGGCTGTGGCAATGACAGGTTTTTTTATAGGGGGTGCGGTACAAGACCGGGCGGGTCATCCGGGAGGCCAACCCCTATGGGCATGGCAAGAATTGCATGCAAGACGGGCGGATCCGCGGCATTTGTTTTCACTCTGTTCACAAATTTTCCCCTGCACTTACTATAATGAGTCTATGTTTTTATTCTTTTCCATAACCGGAGGGTCTTATGAAACATATTTTTATCATCAATCCCACTGCCGGCAAGTCCGACAGCCGCCAGCGTATTTACGACATGGCTGATGCCCTGCGCGCCAACCATGACCTGGATGTGCAGTGCATCCTCACCAAGCGCCAGGGCCACGCAACAGAGCTGGCCAAAAAACTCTGTCAGACCGGCGAGGAGCTGCGCTTTTATGCCTGTGGCGGCGATGGCACCGTAAACGAGGTGGCCAACGGCATCATTGGCTACGATAACGCCGCTATGAGCGTCATCCCCATCGGCACCGGCAACGACTTCCTCAAGAATTTCGGCAGTGATATGGAGAAGTTCCGGGACGCGGAGAATCTGTGGAACGGGCCCCAGTTCCCCATGGATGCCATTCAGGTCAATGACCGCATCGCCCTGACCATTGCCTGCTCTGGCATCGACGCAAGGGTGGCCAAGGATGTCCATAAGTTCAGCGAAAGCCCCATTCTGGACGGCAAGAGCAGCTACATCGTGTCTCTGGCGGTGAACTTTCTCTTTAAGGGTATCGGCACCCACTGGACCGTGACACTGGACGGCGTTTCCGTGGAGAAGGACTACGCCGTGGTAGCCGTGTGCAACGGGCGCTATTACGGCGGCGGCTTCATGCCCGTGGCGGAGGCCCGGATGGACGACGGCGTGCTGAATACCCTGGTGGTGGATAAGGTGAGCCGCAGTACCTTCCTGAAATTTGTGGGCCCCTACTCCAGGGGCGAGTACCACCGCTTCCCCCATCTGGCCCACTGCTCCACCGCTAAGGACATCGTCATCGACTCGGAGAAAAAGGACATCGTTACCTGCCTGGACGGCGAGTGCGTCACCACCGACCACGTCCATATCCGTCTGGCGGATAAAAAGCTGAATTTCTTCGGCCCCGATGGCTGCTCCTGCAATGCCACCGCCCGGGAAGCCGCTCCCGCTGTGGAGCAAATGTGAATTTTTTGTGATTTTCCAAAATACCCCTTGAAAAACGATATAAATGTGGTATTATAATCAGCGTTAGCACTCCTGTGTTTTGAGTGCTAACGCTGAATTTGTTTAATAAAAAGGATATAAGGAGGAAAACAACTATGAAACTGACACCGCTTTCTGACCGCGTGGTTTTGAAAATGACCGAGGCGGAGGAAACCACCAAGGGCGGTATTATCCTCACCGGCTCTGCCAAGGAGAAGCCCTCTGTGGCGGAAGTCATTGCCGTTGGCCCCGGCGGCATGGTGGACGGCAACCCCGTGACCATGACCGTGAAGCCCGGCGACAAGGTCATCACCGATAAATACGCCGGCACCAAGATCACTCTGGAGGATGTGGAGTACATCATCGTCAAGCAGGGGGACATTCTGGCTATCGTAGAGTAAGAAACTTCTGCGCTGTCATTGCGAGACCAGTCCGCAGACTGGTCGTGGCAATCCGTTCTCCCCGGCCTTATGCAAAGGGTATTACGGATTCCCGCGGTCGCTTCGCTCCCTCGGAGTGACATTCCTTTATAAAATCATTATCTGCAATATAGGAGGCAATCAATATGTCTAAAATTATCAAGCGCGGCGACGAGGCCCGGAAGGCTCTGGAGTCCGGCGTCAATCAGCTGGCCGATACCGTAAAGGTCACCCTGGGTCCTAAGGGCCGCAATGTGGTGCTGGATAAGAAGTTCGGCTCTCCGCTGATCACCAACGACGGCGTGTCCATCGCCAAGGAGATCGAGCTGGACGATCCCTTCGAGAACATGGGCGCTCAGCTGGTGCGGGAGGTTTCCACCAAGACCAATGACGTAGCCGGCGATGGCACCACCACCGCCACCCTGCTGGCTCAGGCCATGGTCCGGGAGGGCCTGAAGAATCTGGCCGCCGGCGCCAACCCCATCGTCATGAAGAAGGGCATGGCCAAGGCCGTGGACGCTGCCGTGGCTTCCATCCACGCCCAGAGCCAGAAGGTCAACGGCACGGATGACATCGCCCGTGTGGGTACCGTGTCCTCCGGCGACGCCTTTATCGGCAAGCTCATTGCCGAGGCTATGGAGAAGGTCAGCGCCGATGGCGTCATCACCATTGAGGAGTCCAAGACCGCCGAGACCTACAGCGAAGTGGTGGAGGGCATGATGTTTGACCGGGGCTACATCACCCCCTACATGGTCACCGACACCGAGAAGATGGAGGCCGTTATCGACGACGCTTACATCCTCATTACCGACAAGAAGATCTCCGTTATCTCCGAGATTCTGCCCATGCTGGAGCAGCTGGTGCAGGCAGGTAAGAAGCTGTTCATCATCGCCGAGGATGTGGAGGGCGAGGCCCTGAGCACCCTGATCGTGAACCGTCTGCGGGGCACGCTGAACGTGGTGTGCGTGAAGGCCCCCGGCTTCGGCGACCGCCGCAAGGAGATGCTGCAGGATATTGCCATCCTCACCGGCGGCCAGGTCATCAGCGAGGAGCTAGGTCTTACGCTGAAGGATGCCACCGTGGATATGCTGGGCCGCGCCCGCCAGGTGAAGGTCACCAAGGAGAACACCATCATCGTGGACGGCGCCGGCGACAAGCAGGCCATTGCTGACCGCGTGGCCCAGATCCGCAGCCAGATCGGCATGACCACCAGCGACTACGACAAGGAGAAGCTGCAGGAGCGCCTGGCCAAGATGGCCGGCGGCGTGGCCGTTATCAAGGTAGGTGCTGCCACCGAAACCGAGATGAAGGAGAAGAAGCTGCGCATTGAGGACGCGCTGAACGCCACCAAGGCCGCCGTAGAGGAGGGTATCGTGGCCGGCGGCGGCACCATCTATGTAAACACCATCCCCGCCGTCACCGCCCTGCTGGATCAGGTAGAGGGCGATGAGAAGACCGGCGTGCAGATCGTGGCCAAAGCTCTGGAGGAGCCCATCCGTCAGATCGCTGCCAACGCGGGCCTGGACGGCTCTGTGATCCTGGAGAAGGTTCGCTCCTCCGGCAAGAACGGCTACGGCTTCGACGCCTACAAGGAGGAGTACTGCGACAT
>URSX01000082.1 GCA_900550615.1 uncultured Eubacteriales bacterium | reverse complement strand
GATCTCGTCGATCTTGCCCTGTCCGATGATGGAGTAGCCCTCCCGGCCCATGCCGGTGTCCATAAACAGCTCGTTGACATCCTTGAGACGCACGGACTGGCGGTTGATGTAATATTCCGACTCCCCGCTGCGGTAGTAGCGGCGAGTGACTGCCACCTCCGCCTCGTCCCGGCCGGGGAAGATGTGCTCCGTGTTGTCGATGACCAGCGTCACCTGTGCAAAGCCCATCTGGCTGCGCTTCTCCGTGCCGCCGAAGATCACGTCCTCCATCTTGGCGCCCCGGAGCTGGCGGCTGTTCTGCTCGCCCATGACCCAGCGGATGGCATCGGAAATATTGGACTTGCCGGACCCGTTGGGGCCGACGATGGCGGTGATGTCCTCGCCGAAGTTCAGGACCGTTTTATCCGGAAAGCTCTTGAAGCCTTGGATCTCCAAAGCCTTTAAATACACACAGTTCACCTCGCTACTCTAAAATGACATACTATAACTAATTAAGTGTAGCAGAAAGCGCCGCTGTTTTCAAGACCAAAATAAATGCGCCGAAAGCTCCTCCGGGTGGAGCAAAAGGGAAAACGCACTTAACTTTTTCGGACCGTGTGGTAAGGCCCGTGCGGTAATATAAATATAGCAGAAGCGCTGCGACAAGCGGTTGGCTCTTAGAAGTTTTGGATTACTTGAGCAAGCTCAAGAAAACCGTCACTTGGCCGAGTGGCGGTTTTCTTTTTTGATCCGCTTCCTGATGCTTATAAAGCAGGCGGAGGAACCCCGTAAAGCTCCTCCGCCTGCTTATTTTTTATTCTTTTCCCGCCGACAGGGCCCGGGTGGCGTTGAGCACCGCCAGCACCATCACACCCACGTCTGCGCCGATGGCCAGCCACATATTGGCGACACCGATGGCGCCCAGCACCAGACACACCGCCTTCACCGCCAGGGCGAACACGATATTCTCGTACACGATGCGAAGCGTCCGCCGGGAGATGCGCATGGCCAGGGCGATCTTGGCCGGGTCGTCATCCATGAGCACCACGTCCGCCGCCTCGATGGCTGCGTCGCTGCCCAGAGCGCCCATGGCAATGCCGATATCGGCACGGGCCAGCACGGGGGCATCGTTGATGCCGTCGCCTACGAAAGCCAAAAGCTGGCCCTCCTTGCGCTCCTTCAGCAGGCGCTCCACCTGCTGCACCTTATCCGCTGGCAAAAGCTGGCTGTGTACCTCGTCCACGCCCAGCTGGGACGCCACCTGCCGGGCCGCCGCGTCCGCGTCGCCGGTGAGCATGACGGTTTTCTCGATGCCCGCCGCCTTCAGGCTGCGGATGGCCTGGGCCGCGTGCTCCTTGACCACATCGCCCAGGAGGATCCAGCCGGCATAGACGCCGTCCACAGCCACATAGACCACGGTGCCGGGCTTCTGAGGCTCCGCAGGCTGGATGCCCAGCTTCTCCATGAGACGGCGGTTGCCCACGGCCACGGCGTGGCCGTCCACCTGGGCCGTGAGGCCGAAGCCGCCCAGCTCCTCCACATCCGTCACCCGGTCGGTATCCACCTGGCCGCCCCAGGCGGATTTAAGGCTCTGGCTGATGGGATGACTGGAGTAGCACTCCGCCTGGGCCGCCCAGCCCAGCAGGGCCTGCTCGTCCATACCCTCCGGGGCCGTCTCCAGCACCTGGAAAACACCCTTGGTCAGGGTGCCGGTCTTGTCGAACACCACGCAGCCGGTCTTAGCCAAAGCCTCCAGATAGTTGCTGCCCTTGACCAGAATACCCTTGGCGGACGCGCCGCCGATGCCGCCGAAGAAGCTCAGAGGAATACTGATGACCAGGGCGCAGGGACAGCTGATGACCAGGAAGGTCAGGGCCCTTGTGACCCAGTCGCCCCACATAGGTGCATCGCCCATAATAAGCCGCACCACAGGCGGCAGCACCGCCAGGGCCAGAGCACTGTAACACACAGCGGGGGTATAGACCCGGGCAAACTTGGTGATGAAGTTCTCGGCCCTGGCCTTCTTCATGCTGGAGTTTTCCACCAGGTCCAGGATCTTGGCCACGGTGGAGTCGCCAAACTCCTTGGTAGTCCGGATATGCAGCAGACCGCTGAGGTTCACGCAGCCGGAGAGCACCTCGTCCCCGGCCTGCACCTGCCGGGGCAGGCTCTCGCCGGTGAGGGCGCTGGTGTTCACGGTGGACTCTCCCTCCGTCACCACGCCGTCGATGGGGATGCGCTCACCGGGCTGCACCACAATAACGGTGCCTACGGCCACATCGTCCGGGTCCACCTGGGTAAGGACACCGTCCTGCTCAATATTGGCGTAGTCCGGGCGGATGTCCATCAGGTCGGAGATGCTGCGGCGGCTCTTACCCACGGCGTAGCTCTGGAACAGCTCGCCCACCTGGTAGAACACCATAACGGCGCAGCCCTCCCGCCAGTCGCCCAAGGCCATAGCGCCCACGGTGGCCACGGCCATGAGGAAGTTCTCATCGAACACCTGGCCCCGGAAAATGCCCTTGACGGCCCGGAGCAGAATGTCATAGCCCACGATGAAGTACGGGATCAGGTACAGAATGCCCTCCAGCAGCCCGGTGAAGGGGGAGAGCCAGATGGCCGCCACCAATGCAGCCGAAACAAGCACACGGATCAGATTGGTTTTCTGCTTCTTAGTCACGGCTTTACGCCTCCTTACAGTGTTTGCGGCTCCCTGGGAGCCGCGCAGAGTTTTATGGGTGAAAATTGCGTAGGGGCGGCCCCTGCGGCCGCCCGCCACGCTGAATAAACGGGATATAGGGTATCACGGATTGCGAAGCCAGTCTGCGGACTGGCTTCGCAATGACACGGATTTTTTCGCCTGCTTTTACAGGTAAATCTCGCAGTCGTCCTCTACCTTTTTGCAGTTCTTCAGCACCTGCTGCATGACGGCATCCACATCCGCGCCGTCGGCAAACTCCACCTTCATCTTCTGGGTCATGAAGCTGACGGTGGCGGCGGCCACGCCCTGAGTCTTCTGGGCGGCCTGCTCCATCTTATCAGCGCAGGCGGCGCAGTCTACTTCGATCTTATAAGTCTTTTTCATGATTTTGTCTCCTTTCAAGCTTTCAATCACCCAAATGCTCCATACCAAGCTGCAGGATGGAGCGCACATGGTCATCATCCAGAGAATAAAATACTGTCTTGCCCTCCCGGCGATACTTCACCAGCTTGTTGTTCTTCAGGATCCTGAGCTGGTGGCTCACGGCACTCTGGGTCATGCCCAGGAGCCTTGCAATATCATACACGCACAGCTCCGCGGCAAAGAGCACATACAGGATCTTGATGCGGGTGGAATCCCCAAAGACCTTGTAAAGCTCTGCCAGGTCATACAGGTCATCCTCCTCCGGCATCTGCCGCCGCACAGCGTCCACTGCCTCCTCGTGCAGACAGAGAAAATCCTGCTGGGACGTCTTATCCGGTGCATCCATCTTGTTCACCTCGATTGTTCATATGAATAATTACTCATATGTTTGTTGTTTGTATATTACTACCGTCCGGGAAATCTGTCAACCCCTATTTTGCATTTTTTGCGTACAACTTTTCACTCCCACTATTTTCTCCCGGACTTTCCGCTGACTTTTGGAATAATTGGTGATTGCTTTTGAGAAATTATGTGGTATACTGTTCTTGTATAAATGGATGATTATGCCCTGCGGTCTCGCAGCGGCTTCCGCCGGGAGGAGCTTCTCCCCCCATATAAGCATAAGGAAGGGACACTTATGAATCAATATATCATTCGCGGCGGCCAGCCGCTTTTCGGTGAAATTACTATCAGCGGCGCCAAAAACGCCGCCGTTGCCATCATACCCGCCGCCCTGCTGGTGGACGGCACCTGCCGCATTGAAAACATCCCCCAGATCAGCGACGTGACTCTGCTGCTGAACATTCTGGAGGAGCTGGGAGCCCGGATCCGGGTCCTGAACCGCCACGCCGTGGAGCTGGACTGCCACGCCATCCGCTCCACCCATCCCTCCTATGACATGGCCCGCCGCATCCGCGCCTCCTACTATCTCATCGGCGCGCTGCTGGGCCGCTTCGGTGAGGCCACCGTGGCCATGCCCGGCGGGTGCGACTTCGGTGTGCGGCCCATTGACCAGCACATCAAGGGCTTTTGCGCCATGGGCGCGGAGGTGAAGGTGGAGAGCGGCTTCATCCAGGCCAGCGCCCAGGGCAGCCGCCTGACCGGCACGACGGTATATCTGGACGTGGTATCCGTGGGCGCTACCATGAACATCATGATGGCCGCCGTACTGGCTGAGGGCACCACGGTCATCGAAAACGCCGCCAAGGAGCCGCACATTGTAGATCTGGCCAACTTCCTCAACTCCATGGGCGCCGACGTCAAGGGCGCAGGCACCGATACCATCAAGATCCGGGGCGTGGAGCGGCTGGCCGGCGGCAGCTACGGCATCATTCCCGACCAGATCGAGGCCGGTACCTATATGGCCGCCGTGGCCGCGGCCGGCGGACAGGTGCTCATCAAAAACGTCATTCCCAAGCATCTGGACTGCATCAGCGCCAAGCTGGTGGAGATGGGCGTATACATTGAGGACCGGGGTGACGCTGTGCTGGTGCGCCGCAGCGGGCCACTGCAGAAGACCAACGTGAAGACCATGCCCTACCCGGGCTTCCCCACGGACATGCAGCCCCAGATCGCAGCCGTGCTGACCACGGCCCAGGGCACCAGCATCATCAACGAAAACGTGTGGAACAGCCGCTTTAAGTATATCGACGAGCTCAAGCGCATGGGCGCCAACATCCAGTCCGACGACCATGTGGCCGTCATCGAGGGTGTGGATCACTTGCAGGGTGCGCCGGTGCAGGCCTGCGACCTGCGGGCAGGCGCGGCCATGGTCATTGCCGGCCTGTGCGCTGAGGGCGTAACGGAGCTGAGTCAGGTGCAGTTCATCGAGCGCGGCTACGAGGACCTGGTGGGCAAGCTCCGGGCCGTTGGGGCCGACATCCGTGTGGTGGACGCGCCGGACATCGCCGAGCAGAAGGAAGCGCATATCGGCTGATACAATGCCGCCAAAGCAGCGTCTGCCGCGTAGGGCCGCCAAAGGGCGGCCGGCGTGGTGACGCTGCTTTTATCACCCGGCGGCGCTCCCTCACCGCGCTTCCTATTTATAATATGGCAATCCGAAATACCCAAAATCACAAGCGAGGTCTGACATTTGATCACCATACATACTCTGGCCAGCGGGTCCGAGGGCAACGCCGCCTTGGTCTGCGCCGGCGATGTTCATATTTTGGTGGACGCAGGCATCTCCGCCCGGCGCATAGAGACGGCTTTGAAGGGCCTGGGCTACCCCCCGGATACTCTCGCCGCCGTGTTCGTCACCCACATTCATTCCGACCACACCGCCGGGCTTCGGGTGCTGCTGAAGCATACGGGCGCCCCCGTATTTGCCTCCCCCGCCGTGTGCGCCGCCCTGCTGCGGCAGATACCGGGCAGTGCCTCTCTGCTGCGGCCCCTATGCCCCGGGGATGCACAGGCCTTCGGTTCCCTGACCGTGACGGCCTTCGCCACATCCCATGATACCCCGGGCAGCATGGACTATCGCTTTGATTGCGATGGCGCCTCCGCCGGGTTCCTGACGGACACGGGCTATGTGACGGCGGAGGCCGAGGAGATCCTGGCGGGGGTGGAGCTGCTGCTGCTGGAGAGTAACCACGATGTGCAGCTGCTGCAAAACGGCCCCTACCCCTACCCGCTGAAGCAGCGGATCCTCAGCGACCGGGGGCACCTGTCCAACAACGCGGCGGCGGAGTTCGCCTGCCGCATGGCGGGCCGCGGCACCCGGCAGTTCGTCCTGGCCCATCTCAGCCGGGAGAACAACACCCCAGGCCTGGCGCTGGAGACGGTGGGCCGCGCTTTGCGCTGCGGCGGATTTGAAGACGTGCGCCTCACCGCCGCCCCCCGGGCAGAGTGCAGCGAGGCCTACATTGCGGAGGGTGCGCTATGCAGAAAATAACCATCCTGTGCGTGGGAAAGCTGAAGGAGAAATTCTATCTGGACGCCGCGGCGGAATACGCCAAGCGGCTGCAGCGATACTGCAAGCTGGAGATCATCGAGCTGCCGGAGAGCAAGCTGCCGGAGGATCCCTCCCCCGCCCAAATACAGCAGGCTCTGGACACGGAGGCCGCGGCCATCCGGGCCAGACTGCCCAAGGGCGGTGCGGTGGCGGCCCTGTGCATCGAGGGAAGCACCTGCTCCAGCGAGGAAATGAGCCGGAAAATGCAGCAGCTGGCCATCAGCGGCAAAGCGCAGCTCACCTTCCTCATCGGCGGCAGTGTGGGCCTCAGCGAAGACGTGAAGCAGCAGGCGGACTGGCGGCTTTCCATGTCACCCATGACCTTTCCCCATCACCTGGCAAGGGTAATGCTGCTGGAGCAGATCTACCGGGCATTCCAGATCCAGCAGGGAACGAAATACCACAAATAATCGAATGAAGCATATGGGAGGTTTTGTGATGAACGAGTTTGATATGTTAGCTGTCTCGGAAACCGCGCGAAGCGGCGAGCTCCCGCAGAATTTTTGGGACGATCTCTCCTCCGGCTGGCGCTTTCGCAAGGAGGAACCGGCCTGGCCGGTGAACGAAAAGGGCGAAAAGGAGAAGGCCGTTCTGCTCCAGTCCACCTTCGATTCCCCCGCCGAGTCGGATGTGACCGTCTCCTTTTTGCACTCCTGCGGCATCCCCTGCTTCAAGTATTACGCCAAGGAGGGCGGCGCGGGCAAGGTCATCAACGGCTTTTCCGGCTATGGTGCCGACCTCTATGTCCCCGCCTCCCGCCTGGAGGAGGCCCGGGCCCTGCTCAACGCCGAGCCCATTTTCGACGAGGATAATTCATAACTTTCACAGTAAACCGGAAAGGAGATTTTATAGCATGATCGACTACAAAGCGGAATATCAGAAGTGGCTCCACAGCGACGCCATCACGGAAGACGAGCGGGCAGAGCTGGCCGCCATCGCCGACGATGACAAGGAGATCGAGAGTCGGTTTTACGGCCCGCTGGAGTTCGGCACCGCCGGCCTGCGGGGCACCATGAAGATGGGTCTGCACCAGATGAACATCTATGTCATCCGCTGGGCCACCCAGGGCTTTGCCAACGTCATCTGCGCCGAGGGGCAGGCCGCCATGGACAAGGGCGTGGCCATCTGCATGGACTGCCGCCGCCACAGCATGGAGTTTGCCCACGCCGCGGCGGAGGTCTGCGCCGCCAACGGCATCCGGGTGCGCATTTTTGAGTCCCTGCGGCCCACCCCGGAGCTGAGCTTCGCCGTGCGGCACTACGGCTGCCAGGCGGGCATCAACATCACCGCCAGCCACAATCCCAAGGAGTATAACGGCTATAAGGTCTACTGGTCCGACGGCGCCCAGCTGCCGCCCCAGCACGCTGCCGCCATTGCCCGTGAGCTGGAGCAGATCGACATTTTCACCGGCATCCGCCGGATGGAGTTTGACGATG
>URSX01000081.1 GCA_900550615.1 uncultured Eubacteriales bacterium | reverse complement strand
CTGCGGGCGCGCAGGCGGTGACGGGAGCCTTGCCGGCCAGAATGGCCTCGGCGCAGCCGCCGCAGCCGGGATAGCCGCAGCCGCCGCAGTTGGCGCCGGCCAGGGCTGCCTGAATTTCGGGCAGGCGGGGATCCACTTCCACTTCAAAGACTTTTGCAGCCACGGCCAGGATCAGACCGAACACGATAGCAAGTACACCTAAAACGATGACTGCATACAAAATATTCATATTCTCTTTTCCTCCTTACCAGACCTTCAGGCCGCTGAAGCCCATGAACGCCAGGGCGATCAGGCCGGCAGTGACCAGAGCAATGGGGAAACCATCGAAGGCCTTGGGATTCTCACTGGAGACCTCCAGCTGCTCACGGACGGCCGCGAACAGGAAAATGGCCAGCAGGAAGCCCAGACCGCCGGTGATGCCATAGATGACAGAGCCGATGAAGTTGTAATCGTTCTGCACGTTCAGCAGAGCGACACCCAGCACGGCGCAGTTGGTGGTGATCAGGGGCAGATACACACCCAGGGCAGTATACAGGGTGGGGATGTTCTTCTTCAGGAACATTTCCACAAACTGCACCAGGGCAGCGATGACCAGAATGAATGCCACGGTCTGCATATAGCCCAGATCCACGGCCACCAGGATCTTATTGACGCCGAAGCAAACGGCGGAGGCCAGACCCATAACGAAGGTCACTGCGGCGCCCATACCCACGGCGGTGTCGATCTTCTTGGACACGCCCAGGAAGGGGCAGATGCCCAGGAACTGTGCGAAGATGAAGTTATTGGTGAGAATGGCGCCAAGGGAGATGGCCAGCAAAGTTGTAATACTCATAACTTACTTACCCTCCTTTTTCTTAGCACTCTTGGCCAGGGCCCACTGCATCAGAGCAATGAGGCAGCCCAGGGTCAGGAAGCCGCCCACAGGCAGCGTGAGGATCTTGATGCCGAACTCCTCGGGGATGATGGTGATACCGGGTGCACTACCCAGACCACCGCCGCCCAGAAGGCCGCCGCCAAACTTGCCGCTGCCCAGGAACTCACGGACAACGCACATGACGACCAGCACCAGCGTATAGCCGATGCCCTGGCAGACGCCGTCCACAGCGGAGGCGCCGATGCCGTTCTTGGAGGCAAAGCCCTCTGCACGGCCCAGGATGATGCAGTTCACCACGATCAGGGGGATGAACACGCCCAGGGAGCTGGACAGCGCAGGAACGAAGGCCTTCAGCAGCAGGTCAACGCAGGTAACGAAGCCGGCGATGACCACAATGTAGCAGGCGATACGCACTTCATTGGGAATGATCTTGCGCAGCAGGGAAATAAAAATGTTAGACAGGGTCAGGATGATGAGCACGCTGACGCCCATGCCCAGGCCGTTAAAGAACGAGGTGGTGATGGCCATGGTGGAGCACATACCCAGCACCTGCACCAGAACGGGGTTCTGTGTGATCAGGCCCTCTTTCAGTTGTTTACCGAAATTCATACTTTTGCTCCTCCTTTCTTAGCCCATGGCTTCCACGACAGCCAGAGCGGCATTCGCGCCCATAGTGATGCCCTTGGTGGAAACCGTTGCGCCGGAAACGGCGGTGATGTTGCTGCCGACATTCAGGGAGCCGGCACCGCTGAGGCCGATGAACTGGTCCAGAACGGGCACACCGGCGGAGTTGGGCTCATTGCCCACCACCTTGGTGCCGATACCGGAGGTCTCAGAGTGGCTGACCACGGAGATACCGGTGATGGCCTTGTTGGCATCCACGCCCACCATCATCACGATGGTGCCCTGGGAACCGGAGGCGGAAACCTTCAGCACATAGCCGGCATCCGCGCCGCCATTGGTCACAGGGTACAGCTCCAGGATCTTGCCGCTCTGTTTGGCAGCAGCGGCAACCATATCATCGGTTACTTCCATCTTATCGCCGAACTCGCTGCCCTCGGGGGCCACGGCGCTCATGGCGATGCGGGTATTCTCGGCGTCGATCTCGGCGATCTTATCCTTGGTGATGCTGTTGACCAGGCCCAGCAGGGCGGCGACTACCAAGGAAATGACCGTGAGAGTACCGGCGACTTTCAGAATAAACTTTCCGGAGATCTTCATTACTTCGCCGCCTCCTTCTTTTCTTTCTTCAGCGCACCATAGATGGTGGGACGAATGTACTTATCCAGCAGCCAAGTGGTGCAGTTCATGATCATGATGGAGTAGCACACACCCTCGGGATAGGAACCGAAGCGGCGGATAAACACGGTGATCAGGCCGCAGCCAATGCCGAAGATGGCCTGGCCCAGCTTGGTGACGGGGGAGGTGGCATAGTCGGTAGCCATGAAGATGGCACCCAGCATCAGGCCGCCGCCGAAGACGTTATAAGCCATGTACTCCACGCTGCTGACACCGGCAGGAGCGGAAATGAGGGTGATAACGGCCACGGTGGCAATGAAGGCCACAGGGGTCTGCCAGGAGATGACCTTGCGCAGCAGCAGATAGATGCCGCCCAGCAGGAGCATCAGGGAGGAAACCTCACCCAAGGAGCCGCCGATGCGGCCGATGAACATGTCGCCCAGGGTGTATGTATTGGTCAGGGTCTCCCAACCGGCAGCGTCCACGCCCTTCATCATAGCCAGGGGGGTGGCGGCGGTGACGATGTCGGCGTTGCTGCCGATGACAGCAGCCTTCTCACCCACCTTGACCCAGGTGGTCATAGCGGTGGCATAGCTGGCCAGCAGAATGGCACGGCCTGCCAGAGCGGGGTTGATGAAGTTGCAGCCAATGCCGCCGTAGAGCTGCTTGACCAGCACGATGGAGAAGAACGCGCCGATGGTAAGCATCCAGTAGGGGGTCTGCACGGGGCAGACAAAGGCCAGCAGGATACCGGTGACCACAGCGGACAGGTCGCCGATGGAGTTGGACTTCTTCATGACCTTGCGGTACAGCCACTCCCAGACCACACAGGCCGCCACGGACACCAGAGTGGACGTGAGGGCACGCCAGCCGAACACATACACGCCCATGACCAGCGCGGGCATCAGGGCAATGATCACATCCAGCATGATGGAACGGGTATCCTCATTGCTGCGGATATGGGGGGAGGAGGATGCGATCAGCTTCAAGCTTTTATAATCTGTCATTGCTTACGCCTCCTTCTTCTCTTCGGCTGCCTTCTTCTCGGCCTCGGCCTTTGCCTTGGCAGCCATTCTCGCATTGTTGACCTTCTGCTTGCCCATACGGAACATATGGGTCAGGGGCAGACGGGCGGGGCAGGTGTAGGCGCAGGCGCCGCACTCAATGCAGTCCATGCCGTGCAGAACATTCTGCCAGGTGTCCACATCGCCCTTTTGCAGGTACTTATACATGAAGACGGGCTCCAGGCGCATGGGGCACACGCCCACGCACTTGCCACAGCGGATGCACTGAGGCTCGGCCACGTACTTCTCCTCGTCACCGGCAAAGGCCAGCATGGCGCCGGTGCCCTTACCCACGGTGACGTCTACATCGTACTGGGCAAGACCCATCATGGGGCCGCCCATGATCAGCTTGTAGGTATCTTCCTTCAGGCCGCCGCAGGCATCGAACAGGTCGGTGATGGGGGTGCCGATGGGGCACTCGATGTTCTTCGGTTCGATAACGCCGGAGCCGGAGACGGTGACGATCTTGCTCACAACGGGCATGCCGGTATAGACAGCCTTATAGATGGAGCAGGTGGTGTTCAGGTTGAAAATGCAGCAGCCGGCGTCAGCGGGGAGCTTGCCGGAGGGAACCTGACGGCCGGAGATGGCCTGGCAGAGCTGCTTTTCAGCGCCCTGGGGGTAACGGGTGTGCAGCACCTCTACCACCACGGGAGCCTTCAGCTCGGCAATGGTCTTGTTCAGCACATCCGCCGCGTTCTGCTTATTGGCCTCGATACCGATGTAGACCTTGTCCACACCGAAGCACTTAGCCAGCAGCGTAGCGCCCTTGATGACCTGCTCAGGCCGCTCCAGCATGGTGCGGTGGTCGCCGGTGATGTAGGGCTCGCACTCGGCCGCGTTAATGAGGACATAGTCCACCTTGCCCAGGCCGGAGCTGATCTTCACATGGGTGGGGAAGGTTGCGCCGCCCTGACCCACGATGCCGGCGTTCTTCACGATCTCCACCAGCTGCTCGGGAGTCAGATTGTCAGGATCCTCCACGGGATGAATGTCCGGACACACGGTGTTCTGCTTGTCGTTTTCGATGACCACGCTCATCATGGTGCCGCCCATGGAGAAAGGACGGGGTTCCACGGCCTTGACAGTGCCGGAAACGCTGGCATGAATGGGTGCGGAAACGAAACCGCCGGGCTCGCCGATCAGCTGGCCCACAGTTACCTTGTCGCCCACGGAAACCACGGGCTTGCAAGGCGCACCGATGTGCATAGACATGGGGATGACCACCTCAGCCGGGGCTGCCAGCTGCTCGATGGCCTTTTCATTGGTCGCGGCCTTCATGTCATTGGGATGAACGCCGCCAAAGAAAGCTTGTGCCATTGTCTTTCACCTCATCTTACTTCAGGGTGGCCCGATGCCACCCCATACTGAAGATAATATTACAACATATTCGGGCCTTTGTCCACCCCTATCCTGTGGGATTTGCGGTAATTTTTGCTAAAGTGTGAATAAAAATGCCGTAAAAATACGATTTCATCCTCCGGCATGGCGGCCAGTCATTCTTCCCCTTGTCTTTTTGGGGGAGATATGGTACATTGAATTTACATATAATACCGCTTGAGGAGATGAATCTATGCTGAATCGTATGGAACTGAAAAAAGCCGCAAAGGCCATCACAAAATCCGCCCAGGTCTCAGCCTACAGCGTGGCCCTGGTGTACCTGGTGATACGGTGGCTGCTGAACGCGGCAGATAACTTTATGCAGGCCTCGGAGGATACGGTCATCTATATCGGAGGCTCTGCCATCTATCCCTACCGGGAGTTTTTTTACAGCCACGCCCCCTTCCCTACGGCGACGGTGGTGTTCGTGTCCGTGCTGGTGTGGCTGCTGAGTAGCGTGCTCTCGGCGGGATGGGTGCTGTATCACCAGGGCGTGCGCCAAGGCCGGGTCATGCCCATTTCCACGCTGTTTGAGGGTTTCGCCTTTGCCGGGAAGATCATTCTGCTGGATCTGATAACCACGCTGTTTGTGGCCCTGTGGTCCCTGCTCTTTGTGATTCCGGGCATCATCGCGGGCTACCGCTACCGCTTCGCCCTGTATAATCTCTGTGAAAATCCGGAGATAGGTGTCATGGACGCCATCCGCCTGAGCAAGCAGCAGACCATGGGCCACAAGATGGATCTGTTCGTGCTGGATCTGAGCTTCATCGGCTGGAGCCTTCTGTGCGCGCTGACGCTGGGCATCCTCTCCATCTGGATCAGCCCCTACATCCAGCAGACCGATCTGGGCTACTTTGAGGCCATCAAGGCCGAAAAGGGCATGGGTGGGCTCTTCGGGCAGGATCCCATGGACGACACCTTCCGCCCCGACGACAGGTTCTGACCTGTCCTGAAGATCCCCCGGGTTCCTCCGGTGAGGCTTATAAAAATGCTGAGGGCAGCGGCGCCATGCCGCTGCCCTTTTTTGTGCGGATGTTAAGGCCCGAATTCTTGAATAGTGGGCAAAAATACGGTATAATGGTCCTACAAAACCCACGGAGGTGTGACTATGAACCGCATCAGCAAGGAAAATTACTACTTGGATATCGCGCAGACCGTTCTGGAGCGTGCCACCTGTCTGCGGCGCATTTACGGCGCTATCATTGTGAAAAACGACGAGATCATCTCCACCGGCTACAACGGCGCTCCCCGGGGCCGGCGCAACTGCGTGGACATGGGGTACTGCACCAGGGAGGCCATGCGGGTGCCCCGTGGAGAGCGGTACGAGCTGTGCCGCAGCGTCCACGCCGAGGCCAACGCCATCATCTCTGCCTCCCGGCGGGACATGGTGGGCGGCACGCTGTATCTGGTGGGAAAAAACGCTCAGACCGGGGAAATCCTGGGAGATGCCACCAGCTGCGCCATGTGCCGGCGGATGGTCATCAACGCAGGCATCGCCCGGGTGGTGATCCGCAAGACGCCCATGGAATTTGAGGTGGTAGATGTGGCAGACTGGATCGCCGCAGACGACCTGCCGTCCGCGGAGAATATCGGGGGCTGACGCAAGGGGAGCACGGATTGCCACAGCAGTGTGCGCACCGGCTTCGTAATGACAGGGTTACTCTGCGAGGCTTTTTGAGAGCGTTTCCCCGGAGGGGCGGGGTCATATACAAATTTAATATAAGGAGTGCGGTAAGAATGTTGAACGAAAGGAAAACGGAAGCCTACTGCGCCATTCTGGCGGAGGAGCTTCTGCTGGCCACCGGGTGTACAGAGCCCATTGCCGTCGCGTATTGTGCTGCAAAGCTGCGCGAGGTGCTGGGCGGTAAACCGGAAAAAGTGCTGGCGGAGATCAGCGGAAACATTTTGAAGAACGTGAAGTCCGTGGTGGTGCCCAACACCGGTGGGCGGCGGGGCATTGAGGCCGCCATCGCCGTGGGCATTGTGGCCGGGGACCCGGACGCGGAGCTGCAAGTGCTGGCAAAGGTCACGGAGGAGGACACCGCGCACATCCAGGGCTATCTGGACAGCACGGACATCACCGTCACCTGTCCGGAAACTCCCTGCCTGCTGGACATCCGGCTCACAGGCTGGCTGGGCGGGCACAAGGCCGTGACCCGGGTGGCCAACAACCATACCAACCTGGTGTATATCGAGAAGGACGGCCAGATCCTGCTGGAAAAGCCTGAGAGTGCTTCTGCTGAAGCCAATCTTCAGGACAAGAGCGTTCTGAACGTAAAAGACATTCTTACCTTTATTGAAACCGTCCCCATAGAGCGCATACGCCCCCATATCAGCCGGCAGATCCAATGCAACGGGGCCATCGCTGCCGAGGGACTCCGGGGCGACTGGGGCGCCAACATCGGCTCCACCCTGCTCTCCACTGGCAGCGGCATCGAGACCGAGGCCCGGGCCTGGGGTGCCGCCGGGTCCGACGCCCGGATGAACGGGTGCGAGATGCCGGTGGTCATCTGCTCCGGCAGCGGCAACCAGGGCATCACGGCCTCGGTGCCTGTGTGGCGGTACGGCCTGTTCATGGGTGCGGATGAGGAAAAGATCCTCCGGGCCGTGGCCCTGTCCGACCTCATCACCATCCATCAGAAAACCGGTATCGGACGGCTCAGCGCCTACTGCGGCGCGGTGTCCGCCGGGGTGGGAGCAGGCTGTGGCATCGCCTGGCTCCGGGGCGCGGATTACGACGGCATCAGCCGCACCATCTGCAACGCCGTGGCCATGATCTCCGGGTGCATCTGCGACGGAGCCAAGGCCAGCTGCGCCAGCAAGATCGCCATGGCCGTGGGTACGGGCATTCTGGGATACAACATGTATCTGGGCGGCAACAACTTCCGTCCCGGCGACGGCATCGAGGGGGCCGACGTGGAGGAGACCATCCGCAATGTGGGCATTCTGGCCTCCAAGGGGATGCACGAGACGGACCGGGTGATCCTCAACATCATGACCGGACGGTAAAAATACAGAAAAAACAGAGGCAGGCACGGCATAGCCATGTCTGCCTCTGATTTTTTGACGGCATTAGGGACGGGGATCGGATTGCTACGGGCGGTTTACGCACCGGCAATGACATTGCGTTTTACGGAGGCGCGGTGTGCGGCGGCACACATGGGTGCCGCCCTACAGGGCATTTTTGTAGGGCAGGGCCCGTGTGCCCTGCCGGGGAGTGCGGGAAAACTTGGTTCGGGCCGATGTAGGCATCGGCCCCTACGGAAGCGTATCTCGGGGTGCGTAGGGGAGGGGCTCTGCCCCTCCCGCGGGCGGGGAAATCGCCGAAGCGCTGCCGG